>DAOUPR010000193.1 GCA_030626065.1 Clostridium sp.
ATCATCCTTAATTGTGCATTGTTCATTGTGTATTAAAAAAAATGGGTCTGGCTGAAAGCCAGCCCATTTAAAACTATCTTAATAATTGAAGTACACCTTGACTTGCTTGATTAGCTTGTGCAAGCATTGAAGTTGCAGCTTGACTTAAGATATTATTCTTAGTGAAAGTCATCATTTCTTTAGCCATATCTACATCTCTAATTCTTGATTCAGCTGAAGTTAAGTTTTCAGAAGATGTTGTTAAGTTATTCATTGTATGTTCTAATCTATTTTGGTAAGCACCAAGTTTTGCTCTTTCTGTCGAAACAGTACTGATTGCAGTATCAAGTGTTGATATCGCACCAGTAGCGTCAGCTGTTACATCTATTCCAGAAATGCCCAAACCAGCTGCTGTCATATCGCCTATGTTTATACCCATAGTATCACCATTATTTGCACCCACTTGAATATCCGCGCCTGTTCCTGCAGTTATTACTGTTTTAGTATCTATATCAGCTAAGGCAACATCTCCACCTGATGCAGAAATTTTAATTCCTAATGCATCAAAGTTTAATGATTTACCATCTAAAAGATCAGTTCCTCCAACATCAATTGATTGAGCTTCATTTGTAGTTCCATTAGTTACAGTTAATATTGTACCAGCTAACCCTGCAGTAAAAGTAGCCGCTTCTGGTCCATCTATAGATATCTTAGTATTTGCTAAAGCATTAAGAGTTCCAGTACCTCCGTCAGAAACACCTAATGTTCCACTTAGTAAAGTTGTACCATTAAACTTAGTATTACTAGCAACTTTACCAACTTCAGTTATTAGTTCGTCAATTTCTGTTTGAATATTACTCTTGTCTTCTGCACTTAGCGTACCATTAGAAGCTTGAACTGAAAGTTCTCTCATTCTTTGTAACATTGAGTGCGTTTCAGATAATCCACCTTCTGCTGTTTGTATTAAAGAAACACCATCTTGAGCATTTCTATTTGCTTGATCTAATCCTTTGATTTGAGCTCTCATTTTTTCTGAGATAGCTAACCCTGCAGCATCATCAGCAGCTCTGTTGATTCTTAAACCTGAAGATAATTTTTCTAGTGATTTGTCTTTTGCCGCATTTGTTGATGAGAGTTTTGAATAAGTGTTTAATGCTCCTACATTAGTATTAATTCTCATTATAAATTCCTCCTTGAATTTTGTTTGGCATCCTTGCCATTCTTTTTTGTTATTATTTAAAACTTTGCTGATATTAATTATATTTGTTCTTTAAAATAATTTCATTTCACTAATTAGTGTGAGGTGTGAAATGTGAAGTGTGAAATTAAGGTGGATTTCCTCATTCTTCGGAAATCTTTTAATTAATTTATTGATTTTGCGTAGCAAAATCTTCCTTAACTTCACACTGCACACTACACTCTTCACACTATTGATAAATCAAAACTTTTTCATTAACAATAGTTTAAATATCAACAAAAACTTTTACCTAAGCATATAAATAAAGGTGATCACCATTTATAACTTATATTATTTATTTCGGCTATTATCAAAATTGTTTTAGCCTTTTTTAGCAGTTTTTTTATTATTTCAGAAAGTTTTTTAATAAATCTTGATTATTGATTAAAGCTTCTTTATTTTCTTCTTTTATTTGTTCTAATACCTCAGTTCTAAAGATTTTCAAATCCTTGGGAGCTTTTATTCCCAGTTTCACTTTTCCGTTGTCTAAAGTTATTACTTCTATTTCAATGTTGTCACCTAAAGTAATTTTTTCTCCTTTTTTCCTTGTAAGAACTAGCATGATTGCTCCTCCTCACTTTGAGATATAGGAATTATATGTTTTGTTGTGTATTTAGAATAATGTAGCACTATCTGTGCACCATTTTTATTTTCTGCATTTATTACAATAGGAGCCAAAAGATTTGCTGTCATTCCATTCTTTTTAAAACTTACTATACTGTATATAGCTAGTTGTGATGATTCTTCTACTCTCAGTTCCTCTAATTGAGCGTCATCTATATCAATTTCATAATCTTTAAAGCTATCCCACGGATTTATCAATATAAAAGATATATTTTCATCTTCTATACTTTGCATTATATAAAAGCCTTCTTTTTGTGGTATAGGAACTATACAATACTCTTTTATTTCTTCAAACCCTAATATACCCTCTTCAAAGTTTATTACTTTCTCTTCTGCTATATCAAGTTCACCTAAAAACTTGCTTTTAACTATCATAACTTTTCTCCCCTCAAACTATCTTATTGATATATGGTTTGATTCCTGAAATTCAGTTCATAGTTCACAGTTTAAGGATGATTTTGCAAAGCAAAATCTAAAATCAATTTTAAAATAAAAAGCTTTCGTGCAACGAAAGCTATCCTTAATTGTGCATTGTAAATTGTGCATTGTGCATTGCTCTTAAAACTATCTAAGGTAATCCAAAAGTGTCGACTGAATTATCTTAGCTCCTGAAGAAAGTGTTGTCTGATAAACGCTCTGCATTGTCATAAACTCCATCATTTTTTCAGCTACATCTATATCTTCTGATTTTGAAATTAATTCTTTCATATTCAATATCTCAGCATCACTTTTTTCTTTAATAGACTCAAACCTAACTGTTCTAGATCCAACCTTTGCTCTTTGATTTAAAATCCCTTCAATTGACTCATCTAATTTTGCTAACACTTCTCCACCTAATTGATCTGTATTACCAGTAGACAAAGCATCTTGTAATGATTTTAATGAGTCCGCTAAATTTGTAGCATTACTAAATTCTTGTCCTGTAGTATTTGTTTTTACATTAAGAGAAGGACTTACCTCAATCATAATATCTCCGTCATCACCTGTATACTCTAAAATACCTGTAGTTTCATTTATTTCAAAAGGAGGATTGTGTACATCATTTCCCGCAAATATATATCTACCATCAAACATAGTATTACCATCTTGTGCAATTTGATTAACTAATTGGTTTACTTCTTCTAAAAGCTGAAGTCTATCGCTATCTGAATAAGAACCATTAGCCGATTGCACTGTAAGTTCTCTAAGCCTTTGAAGTGATTCTCCCATGTTTGACATAGATGTATCAGTCATATCATTCCACGCTATAGCATCATCCATATTTCTTATATATTGTTCTCTATTATCAATATCTCTTGTTAGGCTCATAACTTTTGCCACAGCTATAGGGTCGTCGGAAGGTTTTTCTAATTGTTTTCCTGATGAAAGTTGTTTTTCTAATTTATATAATTGCTCAGTATTTTTACTTAAATTATTTAAAAAGTTTTTGTTAAGTACCTTATTTGATATTCTCATTTTTTACCTCCTATAGCCCAGTATTGTTCATCAATGTATCTAACATTTCCACTAAGGTTGACATTACCTTTGCATTTGCTGCATATGCATTTTGAAATTGAACCAAATTTGCTATTTCTTCATCTAAAGAAACACCTGATATAGATTCTTTTTTCAAGTCCAATTGTTCAATTAAAGCTCCTTCATTATCGACCATTCTATCTGCACTTTGTTTTTCTGTACCAACATTTGATATCAAATTGGTATAGTAATCATCGAAACTCGCTCCATCAGTAGCCTTATCAAAACTTATCTCATTATCAGCCGGATTAGCACTTAAATCTGCTGAATTATAATCTGATAGCAACTTACTATTGTAATCATTATAAGTTACTTCTTCAAACTCATCATCTATAGAGAAATCATTATTTCTAAGAGAAGCTATAGCCAACGCCCTCTTCCCGTCATAAGTACCTTTTATTTTATCTGCATTTATATTTTCCGGATTATTTATAATGTCTTTGCTAACCCTTATATCTTTTGCAGAAAACTTAACATCACTTTCACCTGTACCGTTGGTAAAAAACGGTTGACCTGCATTAATAGTATCTCCTACTTCTTTATGGATTATATTCACTCTTTGAGCTATAGAATTAGCTAATGCATCTAAACTTTTTGAATATTCTTCTATTTTATTGTAGGAATCATTATACCCCTTAATTTCTCCTGTTAACTCATCAGTATTAAACTTTTCTATAGATGATTTATCAACAAAGTTTTTCTTAGTAAAAACAACATTTCCTTCTGTTAGATGAGGATATTCTTTTTCAAAACTACTTCCGCTTGGAATATCGCTAGCATTTATTGTTACAGTCTTTGGATTTTTAACTCCATCTCCTGCTAAAGATAGTTTAACTTCATAATCTCCTGCTGCATTTTTTGAAATAGAATCAACAAAAGAAATCTCATTCTCAATTTCTACTTCTGGTTCTGCTGCTACTAATGTTTGTCCACTAGAAGAAACTGTAGCTCTATTAAATTTATCAAGAGATACCTCTATGTTTATTGACTTTGATACTTCATTCAAAAGAAGATCTCTTTGATCCATAAGATCATTTGGTGCAACATTTCTAATTGTAGACTTATATATCTGATTATTTAAACTATCTACTCTTTCTAATGTTTTATTTAAATTAAAAACCTGATTTTCAATTACATCTTTAGAGTTTAATTTTATATCTTCTAATCTTGAGGATATTACATTTAATGTTACAGCAAAGTTTTCTGTAGTCTGAGTAACTACAGTTTTCACACTAACTTCCGAAGGGTTCTTGCTTAGTTCTTGCCAAGAATTCCACATTTATGACATTGCTTTATTTAATCCATTATCTGAAGGTTCTAAGAAGGCTGTTTCTACTTCACTTAAAACTTCTGCCTTACTTTCATATTCTCCTAAAATCCCATTTTCTTGTCTTATCTGACTATCCAAAAAAGAATCTCTTACTCTTGATATTCTGAGAGTATCGTGACCACCTTCATTTTTACCTACAATATCTGTGTTATAAGATCTATCACTTACAGTTTCAACTCTTTGTCTTGAATAACCTTCTGTATTTACGTTAGCTATATTTTGTCCTGCCACTTCTATTCTCTTTTGTGCATCGTACATTCCTATTTTGGGTGTATATAAACTTCTCATTAATTGCGTCATTTTATCGCCTCTTTACACTGATTTATTTATAGATACATTTATATTTCGAGATGTCTGTCCTATTCTGCCATTTGAACCGTAAGTATTTGTTTTATTGTTCATACCCAAGCTACCAAGTACTTCCTTTGTATAGCTTAATGAACTTTTAGTTAGTAATGTATTAGTTTCATTTTGTCTTTGTATCTCTATAATTAACTTTTTTATGTTATTTTTTATAATCAAACTTTTTTCTTTCAAATCATCTGTTAGCCCATCAACTAATACCTTTTCATCTACTTTTAATCTCTTATTTTCTAGTTGACCTAATTGCTCAGATATTTTAGTTTTTTCTTCTACTATTTTGTTTAGCTCTTGCCAATTGCCATTTATTAAAAGTTCTTTTTCTTTTATCAAAACAGCTTTTAAATTAGAGAGTATTTCTTCTTCTTTAGAATACAAATGATATATACTCATCTTTATTCTCCCTTAAATGTGTCTTCACTAGCCAATTTCTCTAGTATTTTTTCTCCTAATTCTTCAGAAGAAACCTTGTACTTTCCTTCTTTAATCTTACTTTTTATATCATCTATTTTACTCATTCTAACTTTATCTATCTGTTCTATTTTATCAATATAAGATTTCAACTTAACACCAGTAGAAGACAGTTCAATCCTATCTCCACTATTATTCTTTACAGCTTTTTTCTCTTTTTCAGAGATTTTACTATCTTTGCTAGTTGAATTGTTAGTATATAGTTTTTTATCATAATAATTGTTATTATAAATCTTCATAAAATCACCCCTAATAGTCTTTACATAATATTTATCGGATAATTAATAGTAATTTTTATATATAATCTTAAGTTAATTTTAAATTGTTACCCCTCACTTTCTAAAAGAAGGGGATTTTAATGCACAATTAACTTAAGATTATATATAAAAATTACTATTAATTATCCGATAAATATTATGTAAAGACTATTAGGG
>DAOUPR010000075.1 GCA_030626065.1 Clostridium sp.
AATTAATCTTTTCTTAATTAATGTTTTCTTAATTAAAGATTTTCTGACCAAAGGGAAGAAAATCATCCTCAATTGTGCATTGTGCATTGTGCATTGTGCATTGTGCATTTAATTATGTCCGTCCATAGATTTTGTTTATCTCATCTGAATAACTTCCATCAACATTATATACATAAAGAGGTTTTTCCCACTTTAAGAATTTGCCTCCATCTCTTTGCCCTTCAACTAAAACTATATTAGGAGCCTTGTTTATATTTGGATGAATCATCCTAACTCTTTTAGGTTCAATTCTATGCTTTCTCATTAATACAAAAATATCCGCTAACCGCTCTGGTCTATGAACCATATACATTCGTTTATTATCTTTTAATAATATTCTACAAGCTATTATAACATCTTCTAATGTACAACATATTTCATGTCTAGCTATAGCGACTTTATCTTCTGGATTAACTATCCCTGAATTGGCAAGTTTATATGGTGGATTTACTGTAACCACATCAGCTTTCTCAAGCTTCTTCATCAAATCTGTATTTGTTAAATCTGCTTTTATAAAATCAACTCGATCTTCTAATTTATTAATCTGTTTTGTACGATTAGCCATTTCTACCATTTCACTTTGAATTTCTACTCCAGTTATATTGTATGCATTAGTCTTACCTGCCATTAAAATGGGTATTATCCCTGTTCCAGTACATAGATCTATTACTTTATCTTTTGTTTTGACTTTTGCAAAATCAGAAAGCAATACTGCATCTACTCCAAATCTAAATCTTTCTTTCTTCTGAATTAAATGAAGATTATTTAATTGCAGGTCATCTAAAGTTTCATCTTCTTTTAAAATACTACGTGCTGAATTTATATCAATACTATTTTTCATCATTTTCTCACCATCTTCAATTACTTTTTTAAATACGTACTTTTATTATATAATTAATATCGGTGCTATTTCAATTTATAATAATCATTTTAAACCTATTAATTAACTATTATCCACATTTATATCCAATAAACCCACTAAAAATACGACAAACTATTAATTTTAACATAATAATATATTAACTTTCCTATTATTATAAGGTATAATTATGCTTGTCTTAATAAAAGTTTATATTCTATGAGGGGGATTCTAATTGTATTCTTTATACAATGCTTTTTCATTTGAAACACTTTGTAATAACGTAATAGATGAAGAACTAAATATATTTTTTAAAAAACGCCTAGATTCGGCTTATTCATACTCATTAAAACTCTGTGAAGACCCGAAATTGTACTCAAAAAATGAATTCAAGGATACAATATTAAATAAAGTCGACCTTATTTTTTTATTCACATTCGTAATTGAAAAAATAAGTTATGAGTTAGAATTATTAGAAGATACAAACATTGATACTATTGATTATAATAATTCTAATATTGGAATAGATTCATATGTTAATCAAGCAAGATTTTCTGATATGCTTATAAATACTTGTGATATTCTAGCTAATGAAATAGTTTCTGATTCTTTTAATTCAATTGGACATACTATTTTCTCTTTTCAAATTAAAGAAAACACAACAACTTTAAGTGATCAACATGAAAATGTTTATGGAAAATTAAGTGCTTCATTAATAGAGTCAAAACCTAAAGTAAAAGAATTACTACTAGGATTTACTTTAAAAAACTCTATTATTTCTTCTAATTCATCATCAGAAAAATTTGTAAGTTAATACTTTTATAAATAAAATACCTAGAGCTACTATTAGCTCTAGGTATTTTTATTTTGGAAATCCACGCCATTTTGAACATGTATAACCCTGCATAGTCTTCATATTATAAAATCCATGTGGATTCCTACAATTTCCCTCTTCACATTGAACCTCTATAAAATTAAAGTCAACTTTTCTTTTTCCTACCCAATGTATACAGGTACCACATACTCTTTCTACTTTCCCCCAAACAGCCATGCATAACCCCCATAAAAAATTAATCCTTATATACTATGCATTATAATACTTGCTTATTACATCTTACAAATAAAAAAACAGTGCAAATTTGCAGAGTGTAGAGTTCAGTTAAAATATTGAAAAATCAAAAGATTTTATGGCCCTAGAGAAGAAAATCATCATTAACTGCACTCTGCATATTAATAAAGAATAAAAAGTACTTTATAAAACAGTATTTATTATAATTAAAAAATACTTAAATAAAAAAAGACCGTCTATTAAGACGATCTTTTTCTTATTATTCAGCTACTGGAGCATCTACTGGACACACACTTGCGCATGCACCACAATCGATACAAGTATCAGCGTCGATAACGTATATACCATCACCTTCACTTATAGCATCTACTGGACATTCTGATGCACAAGCACCACAACTTATACAAGAATCTTGTATTTTATATGCCATGAAAAAAACCCCCTTTTCATATATTAAGTATATATATTGATTACATATATTCGTTTTATATTTTACCACTATTTTTTATTAAAAGGAATAGTTTAATAAAAAAAAAGCAGTAGAGTTGCTTCACTATAGAACCTTAGGTTCCTTTCGACGACGCTAACGCGTCTGAGCACCCTCCTTAAAACAGTGGGGAATGCTTCCCCTTCACCCCTTGATTTTTTTATTATATAGGAAAAAAGAACTTTCCTATATAATAAAAAAACCGTTTTTAAACGGTTTTAATATTATTGAGCTTCTGGAGCTCCTACTGGACAAACATTAGCACAATTCCCACAATCAATACACATGTCAGCATCAATAACGTATGTACCATCGCCCTCGCTTATAGCATCAACTGGACACTCTGTTACGCATGCTCCACAACTTACACATGAATCATTAATTAGATATGCCATTAAAACACTCCCTTATAGTCTTTCAGATATGTATGAATAATATTTTATCACTTTTAAATATCAATTAAAAGTATTTATAATTATACTATTAATCAATAATCTAAAACATCAAATATTTCGTCTTCTGTAGTAATACTTTCATCATAAATAATTTCAATTTCTTTATGAATAATTCTACAAGCAATAACGCCTTCTAAACAAGATATTTTCTCTATAAAATTTTCTGGATATCCCATCTTAATATCTAAATTTGTAACTATTTTCATACTTACTTATCCCCTCTAAAACAAATAATACAATTAATCTTCTTTTAGTATTTCATTTAATTCTTTATATTCTTCAGTACTACATCCCTGTTTTGAATTTGAAGAATATTCCTCTGATTCTCTATATTCATAGTCTCCCTTTATTATCTTAACCTTTGTCATATGAAATGGTTTAATTATTTCTTCTCCATCTTTAATCTTTATTTTTACATTTACCATTTCTTTAACTACTGAATTAGCAACAACTACACCTCTACCAAGTTCAGTCTCTACAATAGATGATATTCGTGGAAGTTCTTTTTTTATTTCTTCATAGGTAATCTGTTCATAATTAAGACAACACATCAATCTACCACAAATTCCTGATATCTTAGACGGATTTAAAGAAAGATTTTGTTCTTTTGCCATCTTGATTGAAACAGGAGCAAAATCCCCTAAGAAACTTGAACAACACATTGGTCTACCACAAGGTCCTAGTCCACCAATCATTTTAGCTTCATCTCTTACTCCAATCTGTCTTAACTCTATTCTAGTCCTAAATATTGATGCTAAATCTTTTACTAACTCTCTAAAATCTACTCTTCCTTCTGCTGTAAAATAAAATATTACTTTATTATTATCAAAAGTATATTCAACATCAATTAATTTCATAGGAAGATCATGCTCTTCAATCTTACTTAGACAAACTTCAAAGGCATTTTTTTCTTTTTCCTTATTTATAGTATGTTTATCTATATCTTCATTAGTAGCTAATCTTAGTACATTTTTTAATGGAGTTATTATTTCATCATCTGGTACTTTTTTAGGAGCAATAACACACTCACCAAATTCTGTACCTCGAACCGTTTCAACTATTAAATATTGATTTAAATTTATATCTAACCCATTAGGTGAAAAGTAATATATTTTGCCAGATTTTTTAAATCTAACACCTACAACTTCAATCATTTTATACCTCCTGCATCTTATAGAGCATTGCCTCAAAAACTAGTACAGCACTTACTCTAGATTCTAATCTGTCTCTCGCTTCATTAATTATTTCAACAAATCTATTCAATTTCTTATACGAAATAACGTCTGCTAATTTCTGTATATCCTCTATTTTATCATAATTTAGAATAAAGTCACTATTTCTAGTTTCTTTATATACTATGATATCCCTAAAATATGCTAAAAATATGTTTAAAACTTCATTCCATCTATCTTTGTTTTTTTCCAAAAAAGTCGAAGCTTCCTTAAAAACAGTATTTTCTTTAGCTACCAAAGACAAAATAATCTTCAAAGATTCATTTCTAATATTCGTGAACTTTTCATCTTTGAGAAATTCATCTATTTTACCCGGAATACCATCTCCAAAATTCAGAAGTATTCTTTTTTCTTCATCTCCCAAATCTGCATAATAAGTATCTATATATTTTTTTATATTATATGAATTCAACTTATTTAATTTATGAACCTGACATCTAGATCTAATAGTCTGTAAAATTATTTGTAAATTGTTTGTAAGTAGTATTATCACTACTCCTTTTGGTGGCTCTTCTATAGTTTTTAAGAACGCATTTTGAGCTTCCTTGGTCATTTTGTCCGCTTCATAAATTATTACTACCTTTTTATCTCCTTCATAAGGCTTTTTATTAACTTCTACAATTAATTCTCTAATATCATTAACCCCAATAGATTTTTTACCTTTTAAGACTCTCCACTCAAGAATATCAACGTAATTCCCCTCTGTTTCCTTACCCAATATTCCTAAAGCAAATTCCTTTGCAATCAAGCTTTTGCCAATACCATCTTCTCCTACAATTAAGTGTGCATGAGAATACTTTTCTTTAATAACTGAATTATATAATCCAGTTTTAATAATGTCGTGTCCTATTATCTTGTTAAAATCCATAATGTATCCTCCAAAGAGATATGCTAAATTTTTAGAAACTGATCAACATCTAGCACAAATACTGTTGCTCCGCCAACTTCTACCTCTACTGGATAAGGAACAAACATACCTGTAGTTTCAGTAATTGGTGAAGGTGCTGCAACAACCTGTTTTCTTTTTTTACATACTTCTTTTATAATTGAAAGAACTTCTTCTACTTTATCTTTTTCTACTCCAATTATCAATGTTGAATTTCCTGATTTTAAAAATCCGCCTGTAGTAGCTAGTTTTGTAACTCTGTATCCTTTTTCTGTTATAGCCTCTACTAATTCACTTGTATAATCATCCTGAATAATTGATAAAACTAACTTCATAATAATCCCCCCTCACCTTACTTAGGTATATTTTAACATACTAAATGATAAAATAAAATCTTATTTGTAAATTATTGTTATTTTTCTAACTCTTGCATAACTTTACTATAAACTTCCTTTTGAATATCTTGAATAGTTCTTATATTATCTCCCTTTACACAATTTATTGTACTCCAATTGTATTTTTCTGCAACATAACAAGCATTATAATATGAATTCTTTAAATATTCTTCATCTCTCTCATGAATATCTTTACTCGCTTCCCCTGTAATCTTATTTTTTCTATTTTTTATAAGCTTTTGACTATATTCTGGTGGCATATTTAAAAACAATACCAAGTCCGGTTTTGGAAGTCCTATATTAGTAAATTCAAATTCCCACAACCAATTTAAAAAACTATCCTTTTCATTATTATCTCTGATTTTAGAAGCCTGATGAACCATATTTGCCGTTGTATATCTATCAGCTAATATAATTCCCCCATCTTCATAAAAGCTTTTCCATTCAAGCTTATATGATGCATATCTATCGACTGCATAAAAAGCAGATGCTGCAAATGCATTGACATCATCTGGTTTCTTTCCAAAATCACCTGCTAGATACATTTTTACAAGAGTAGATGATGGACTCTTATAATTTGGATATTCCACTTTCATAACTTTCTTATTATCTTCTAATAATCTTTTATACAATAAATCCGATTGTGTTTTCTTTCCTGCTCCATCTGTTGCTTCAAGTATAATTAACTTTCCTTTCATATTATCCTCCATTATTTTAAAGTGCACAGTTCACAGTTCACAGTGCTAAGAATTAAATTAATATATTAATCTTATATTTTTTCATTTTATTATTATTTTCATATTCTACACCTATAACCTCTACACCTTCATCTATGTATTTTATTATAACTTCCACAAGCTTATCATCTATTATTTCCCCAGGCATTAACAAAGGTACTCCAGGTGGATATGGTATTATTGGCTTTCCTGAAACCTTCCCTACTGCTTTTTTTAGTTCAATTTGTTCTGTCTTCATTTCAATGGCTTCATATGGCATAAATTCAATTTCAGGCATCTTTAAATCAATTATATTCTGTGTTTTCATTTCTTCATAAAATACTGCACATTCAGTTATCAGCCTATACAACTCATTAAAATCCTTCCTCGTATTAAAAGGTGTTGCTATCAATACTATATTATAAGGGTCGTGCATCTCAATGTCTAAATTATTCTGGTCTAAATAATCAACAATCTTATCAACTCTATACTGATTTTCAAAATTTAAAATTATTCTCGTAAAATCAAAATCGTATATACTTTTTCTAATTACCTCCTTATCAACAATATCAACAAAATCAAGAGCCTTTATATTTTTTTTAAACTCTTCTATCAATTCATACAATTTTTCGTAATCCTTACCTGCTAATTCTTGCAAATAGTACCTTGCGTAATCCATAGAGCCCATCAACATATATGATGGACTCGTACTAGAAAACATTTTTAGATACATATTAGTATTTTGAATTAATGACTTTTTATTTATATGCAAAAATGCAGTTTGAGTAAAAGCTGGTAGTGTCTTATGACAACTTGTAACAACTAAATCTGCGCCTATTTTAACTGGGCAACTAGGTAATAGTTTAGTCGCAGTAAAATGTGCTGCATGTGCTCCATCTATTAAAACAAGAATTCCTCGTTTATTACACTCATTCACTACTTTTTTCAAATCAAAACAAACTCCATAATAATTAGGATATGTTAAGATTATTCCTTTTACTTTCTTATTCTTATCTATAATTTTAAATAACTGTTCCTCATCAATTGAAAGAGGAACATTATATTTTTTTTCATAATTATTGTCTATATAAATTGGCTTTAATTTTCTGAGAATAAGTCCATTGTAAATTGACTTATGACAGTTTCTTTCAACAATAACTTCATCCCCTTCATTAAAAGCCGAAAAAATCATAGCAAGATTTCCTGAAGTACTTCCATTTACTAAAAAATATGATTTTTTTGATTTATATACCTTTGTTAAAAGCTCTTCTGCCTGTTTTATTATGCCATTTGGATGATGTAAATTATCCATTCCTTTTATTTCTGTAATATCTCCTCTTATGATATCTTGGTAGAAATTTGTACCAATCTCAGTCTTCAAAAAACCTCTTCCTTGTTTATGCCCTGGCATACAAAATGATATCCGCTCTTCATTCTTATATTTAATAATTGTATTCAAAAAAGATGTTTTTTGCAATTTCCACTCTCTCCCTTTAACATTTTAGTTACAATAGTATTCTTAATACAACCCTTTATATACTTATAATCCTCTGAACCACTAGTAGATTGTGTAATTATTAATTCACACTGTCTGCAAATTCCTTTTCCATTAATAATTATACCATCATTCAACCTTTTACCACAGATTATACAATATTTCTTTTGTCCTAAATACATATAAACCTCCCCTTTTTTTTAATTAGGCTATATTTTAAAGAATTGTTGATTTATAAAGTATTGTTTTATTAATAGATTAAATATCAACAATATTAAAACTTAGTCCATGCACATAGCTTTTGAATGTGAATAAATAAAGTCTCAAAGTGGATATCCTATACCATATAAATTTTAACATCAAAAACATCCTTTACTATATATTTATGCACCTATATAGCAAAACTTATTTTGTCCTATAAATAAATTTTTACTTTTTGGTTAAAATATATGTTGATGCTATACGATTAGGGGGATTTGATATGAAACAAAAGGCTCTTACTTATTTATCTACATTAGATAGTATGATTTATAAAATTATAACTGAGCTATACTCATTTAATGAACGTGGTTATCAAGAATACAAATCATACAATTTTATAACTTATATTTTTAAAGAAAATAACTTTAGAGTGAATGAACATATCTATGACATTAATACTGCCTTCCAAGCAGAATTTGGAACTGATTATCCTACTATAGCTTTAATTTGCGAATATGATAGCTATGACCCTTTTGGACATATCTTCGGCACTAATATACTAAATGCTGTTTCAATTTCAACTGCTATGGCCCTTACAAAAATCATTCCCGAAATAGGAGGTAAAATACAGGTATATGGATGCCCTGGAGAGTCTGTAAGTGGAAGTAAAGCTGTTCTTGCTAAACTAGGAGCGTTTGAAGATGTGGATGCCGTTATATCCTTTCAACCACATAATTTTAATGCACAAAACGGTACTTCACCTGCAACCTTACCTATAGAAATAAAACTTGAATTTGAAGACGAATTACAGTTATTCCATAGCCCTTCATATTTATGGTGTGACATAATAAATAATATTCACAATTTGTTTGACCAGGATGATGACATTTGTATTGATAAACTTAATGTTGATGGATCTTTAAATCCAAAAGTTAAGAATACGGAAACTATAATACATTTTACAATAAAATCTTCAAGTCTTAATAAAGCTTATGAATATAAAAAGAATATTTGTCAACTATTAACAGAATTATCAACATCATTACACTTTAGCTTCCAATTAAATTTATCTGGAGTTCCATATCATAGCTTAAAAATAAATGAAACATTAAATAGAATATTTTTACACAATATGAAAGAAAACGGTATAATTAACATAGATAACAAAACGGACTACACTTATGGTTTAAGTTTAGGAAATATTAGTACTTTAATACCAACAATAAAACCATTTATTAAAATAGGTGACTCTGAAACTTTTCCTTTCGCTACTGAATCGTTTTCAAAACTAACATTAAAAAAAGATACAGTAACTTGCGTTAAAAATATAGCCTCTTCTATCTGTTGTACATTTATAGACCTTGTAGAAAAAGAAACATTACTTGAGGAAGCAAAAATAGAGTCAAATAAAAGCTAGGGAATCCCTAGCTTACATAATTTTCTAATATTAATTTATCGAGTCTATCCACTAAAGAATTACTCGGTTCAAATAAAAAAAACGATTCATGTCCATTTTTTAAATAATTACATTTATAAATATGTCTATTTTTACTAAAGCATATATATCTTTTACATAGTAAATCTTTAGGGCCGCACATATTGCTTGTTACCTTCTTAATTGATATAATTTCAGAAAGCCTAAGATTCTCTTTTACATGTTGCTGCTTATCCCTAAGGACTTCATAAATAATAAATTGGTCAGCAATTATTGAATACTTGTACTTTAAAGAACATTTCCTAAGCTGTCTAACATTAAATATAATTATTAATACAAATATTATTGATGAAGAATAAACACCTATGCTTTGTCCTCTAATTTCAAGAGTTCCCATAAAATCCGATAACAGTATAGCAAAAATAGATAAAAATAGCATTGTAATTAAAGCTATCAGCTTTTTTTTTATAATAGTTTCTTTATACATTCCACACAAAATCCTCCGTGTATTTCTCAAAAGCCCATATAGTGATTATACTAATTTTTAATATAATATCCAATTAAGAATATAACCGTATTTGTTAATATTGGTTCATATTACGTTAATACTATTAATTAAATATTTAAAAACTATTTATTTTACAATTATACTCTTAAATACTCTCATTTATTTTTAGCTTAAAATTAATTTCATCTAAATCTTTAATTTTATATAGATTAAGCTATAATAATCATATATGCTATTTTTTAGAAAGGAGTGATTACAATGATATTCTTATACAAGACTCCATTAGATAATCCCAAAATTCATAAACTAGAAAATTTAGAGGTTGGCTGCTGGATTCACTTAGTTGATCCAAGCGAACAAGAATCTATTCTAATATCAAAAAAAACTGGTGTCCCACTAGAATTTATTAATGCAGCACTAGATGAGGAAGAAACTTCTCGTATAGATATTGAAGATGATAATATTCTATTCATAGTTGACATGCCTTATTCTGAAATGGAGGAAAATTCTTTAACTTATGAAACATTCCCTTTAGGAATAATATATACAAATTCCTATATTATAACTGTATCTTTGAAAAATAGTAAGGTTTTTTCTGATTTTATAGATGGTAAAATTAAGTCTTTCTACACTTATAAACGTTCAAGATTTGTTCTACAATTGCTATATAGAGTAGCAGGATATTATCTGAATTGCTTAAGCCAAATTGGTAAGAAAAGTTTAATGTTACAAAAAACCTTACATAAATCTATGAGTAACAAAGTACTTTCTCAACTACTTTCACTGCAAAACTCACTTGTTTATTTTTCAACTTCGCTCAAAGCTAATGAAGCAACATTAGAAAAAATGCTAAAGCTTTCTATTATGCAAAAATATGAGGAAGATAAAGATATTCTCGAAGATGTTATTATTGAAAATAAACAGGCTCTAGAAATGACCAGTATTTATACAAATATTTTAAATACTACTATGGATGCATCAGCAAATATGATTTCAAATAATCTTAATCAAGTAATGAAGTTCTTAGCTTCAATAACTATCGTTATGTCTATACCTGATATATTTTCAGGTATATTTGGAATGAATATGGGAGGACTTCCTTTACTAAATAATCCTAATGGATTTTCAATTGTAATATCCGTAATTTTTGTTACTACAATAATCACCATTATATTTCTTAACAGAAAAAAAATGTTCTAATAATAGAGAATTTACAACGAGTGTGAATATTATAGATTATATTAGTAAAATCATCTATAACATTTACACTCTATTTTAATTACAAATAAAAAAGAACTCTACTATAAAGTAAAGTTCTTTTACCTGGCAACGTCCTACTCTCCCACACCGTCTCCAGTGCAGTACCATCGGCGTGTTGAAGCTTAACCATCGTGTTCGGAATGGGAACGGGTGTTACCTTCAAGCTATAATCACCAGATATAGTTGTATGTGTTTGTTTGAATTATTCATTCAAAATTGCATAGTGAATTTAAAGTAAACATTTATTTG
>DAOUPR010000073.1 GCA_030626065.1 Clostridium sp.
GAGAATTAACCCTAGGGATTGTCCAAACGCACCTAAAAAAGCAAATATGATACCCTTAATTGGATGATTAAGTTTTACTTTCTCAGAAGTATCTTTTTTGAAAATCACAATACATATACCAAGGACGGTTACAAGCATGCCTACAAGATTGATTATACTAAGTTTTTCACCTAGGATAAAATAGCCTAGTATTGCAGTAAGGGGAGGAGAAGCTGATAATATAAGCATAGAAATTCTTGCGCCGATTTCAACAAAGGCTTCAAATAAGAATAAATCTCCTAATACTAATCCAACAATACCTGATAATCCTAACCATATCCAAGTATGTAAGTTTGCATCAGTAGGTAATAAGAGTCCACGGAAAAAATAACAATATAGTGATAATAAAAAAAATCCTATAATTAATCTTAAAAAATTTACAGCTAATGAACCTACTCTTTTTCCAGCCGCTTCAAAAGATAAAGAACAAACAGTCCAACAAATTGTACTAATTAGTGCGGCGATTTCTCCGATGTATAAAGCCATTAGAATTATCTCCTTTTAAAATTTGATTATGTTCAAGATAGTGTGAAAATTTACACTATTAATAATAAAATGTTTTCATAAAACTATACTTTATAAATTAGTAGTTCTTAAAAACATAGTTTAGAGTTAAGTGTTTTGATTAATAGTTACCCTAATAAAGTATAGCAGAGTTATTTAATAGAATAAATAAAAACAATTCTAAAATTAGTTGAATTGTTTAGTTTTTGAAACTAATATAAATAAAGTTTCAAGGGGCAATACCTTGTAGAGAGGAATTAGTCTAATATAGTGAAAATTATATTGATAGTTAGTTTATATAGTAGTAAAATAAGCGTAGAGTGAGTTAAGAGAGAAACGTGATGTTGAAATAATTGTTAAAAAAATAACAATTAAGAAAGGAGAATAGTATGGATATTCACATATGTATAGGAAGTTCTTGCCATTTGAAAGGATCTTATGAAGTAATCAAAAAATTGACTGGATTAGTAGAAACTAATAATTTGGAAGAGAAAGTGACAGTGAAGGCTGCATTTTGTTTAGGAAAATGTACTCAATCTGTATCTGTTAGAATTAATGAAAATGAGTTTTATTCTGTAAATAAAGATAAAGTTGAGGTGTTTTTTGAGAAGTATGTTTTAAGTAGGTTATAATAAGAGTATATTTTAAGGGGGCGCTAGAATGAATCTTATTGATTTTAATAGTCAAAATTGTAAGAATTGTTATAAATGTTTAAGAACGTGTCATGTAAAGGCTATAAAAATTAAGGATGATAAAGCAGAAATAATGGAAGATAAGTGTATTGCATGTGGACAATGTTTAGTAGTCTGTCCTCAAGAAGCAAGGTATATAAAGACAGATGTAGACAAGGTGCTTAACTTAATAAAAAGTGGGCAAAAATGTGTTGTAAGTTTAGCACCATCCTTTGCAGGATCTTTTGAGTATGAAAAAGTTGGGCAAATGGTAACAGCACTTAAAGATCTTGGGTTTTATGCAGTTGAGGAGACGGCAGTAGGAGCAGAGTTAGTTTCAAAAGAATATGAAAAATATATTACTAATAATCCCCTTACCAATATTATAACTACATGTTGCCCATCAAGTAATTTTTTAATAGAAAAATACTACCCTGAATTAATTAAATATATGATTCCAGTAGTTTCACCAATGGTTGCACATGCAAGGCAGATAAAAGAAAAATATGGTTCCGATACAAAGGTTGTGTTCATAGGACCATGTATTTCAAAAAAATATGAAGTTGCATACGAAGATGAAACTAAATCAATTGACGCAGTAGTTACTTTTGAAGAACTTTATAAATGGTTTGAATATAAAGGAATTAATATTTCAGATTTAGAAGAATCTGAATTTGATGAAGAAACATCAAAAGTTGGAACATCTTATCCATTGTTAGGAGCTGTAATAGGTGGACTAGAAATTGGAGATGAAAAATTAAAATATGATTATATTAAAGTTGATGGGTTTGATAAGTGTAGAGAAATATTAGAGGAAATAAAAAATAAGAACATAGAAAATGTAATAGTTGAATTAAATGTTTGTATTGGTGGATGTATAGGTGGTCCAGCAACACCAAAAGAACAACAGGGGCTATTTGTAAGGAAGAAAAAAGTTCGTGATTATGTAAATAGTAAAAATGATAAAGTTGCTAATGGAGAAAAAAAATATTATAATATCAAACTGAAGAAAAATTTCCTAGATAAAGTGGTAATTACAACAGAATATTCTGACAAACAAATTGTTAGTGTTATGAGAGAAATGGGTAAATTCGAAAAAACAGATGAACTTAATTGTGGTGCCTGTGGATATAATACTTGTAGAGAAAAAGCAAAAGCAGTTCTTGATGGAATGTCAGAAAAATCAATGTGTGTTCCATATATGAGAAGTAAAGCTGAGAGTTTGAGTAATGTAATTTTCGAGAATTCACCAAATGCTATATTTTTATTAGATGAAAATTTAGCAATTAAGGAATATAATCCAACAGCAGCAAGGATTTTCTTATTATCTAATGAGGGAAGTGACCCTAAAAATATTTTAAATGTAATAAGTGATAAAAATTTACTTAGAGCAAAAGAAAACAAAGAAAATGTTTATGGTGAAAAGGTTGCTTATCATCAATATGGTATTGTTATGCAAGAAAACATTTTGTACTTGGAAAAAGAAAAAATTTTTATAATAATAATGAATGATATAACACTAGAAGAAAAAAGAAAAGAAGAACTTGGAGTAGTTAAAGAAGAAACCTTAGATGCAGCACAACGTGTAATAGAAAAACAAATGAGGGTAGCTCAAGAAATAGCTAGCTTACTTGGGGAAACTACAGCTGAAACGAAGGTGATTTTGACAAAACTAAAGAAAATGGCAAGTAAAGATGGTGATAGATAATGAGTTATTTTATTGACTTTGCTTATGAAAGTCTTAATAAATTCGGAGAAGAGTTGTGTGGGGATCATATTGAAGTTAATAGAACTAAGGACGGAATGATTATAGTATTAGCAGATGGCCTTGGTAGCGGAGTTAAGGCTAATATTCTAGCAACTCTTACATCCAAAATTGCGGGTACTATGCTAAAAGAAGGAGCTACAATTCAAGAAACTGTGGACACTATTGCACATACATTACCCATTTGTTCTGTGAGAAAAGTTGCGTATTCTACATTTACTATAATAGAGATTTTTAATAGTGGTAAGGTAAATGTTATTGAATATGATAATCCACCATTTTTGCTTTTTAGAAATAATAAATTAACAGAAGTACAAAAAGAAATGATGGTACTTGACAATAAAAAAATTTATAAGAGTACTTTTTATATGGAAAATGGAGATTATATAACTGTTGTAAGTGACGGGGCTATTCATGCTGGTGTTGGCAAATTATTAAATTTAGGCTGGCAGTGGGAAAATATTGCGGAATTTTTAGGGAAGTTAGATAGTAATAGTAAGACTGCATTTGGGATATCTAAAGATTTGCTTCAAACCTGTAATGATTTATATGCAAATAAACCTGGAGATGATACCACAGTAATGACTGTAAAATTAACTGAACCAGAGTATGTAGAAATAATGGCTGGTCCTCCTAAAAATCCTGATGATGATGAATTTATAATTAAAAAGTTCATGAGATGTAAAGGAAGTAAAATTATTTGTGGTGGTACTACAGCGAATATTGTATCTAGAGTGCTTGACAGGAGACTTGAAGTCAACGAAAATACTTTAGGTATGGATGTTCCACCAACGGGAGAAATAGAAGGGTTTGATTTAGTAACAGAAGGGGTACTCACATTAACAAGGACAGTAGAGATAATTAAAGGGTATTTAGTTAATTGTTACGAAGAGCCTTATAAATATAAATTTGATAGTATTGATGGAGCTACAAGATTAGCAGAAATTTTATTAAATAGATGTACACATCTTCATCTCTGGGTAGGTAAAGCTATTAATCCAGCACATCAAAATCCTGATTTTCCTTTGGATTTAAATATAAAGCTTAAAATTATTAATGAACTTTCAGAAATATTGAAACAACTAGGTAAAAATGTGGAAATAACTTATCTTGATTAATTGAATTTACCATTGCGGAGATAGGATAAGCAAGTAATGTATCATTAAAAGAGGAAAATAAATAAATTTTAGGGGATTTCCGTCTGGAATCCCCTTTTTTTTTATAAAGTTGTGGTATAATATAAAATGGTGTAAATTAGAACGCGAGGAGAGATTTTAATGGAGCAAGAAAATATTAATTCAATGAACGAAGTTATTACTGAAATTGATGAAACAATGAAGAACATCAGTGTAGGTGATATATTAAGCGGAACAGTTATTTCCGTTGGAGAAAACGAAGTACTTGTAAACATAGGATATATTACTGATGGAATAATCAGTAAAGCTGAAATGCCTGAAAATGATGAAGTTAATGCAGGTGATGAAATAGATGTTTACGTGTTAAAAGTAAATGATGGTGAAGGTAATGTAGCTTTATCTAAGAAAAAAGCAGATGCATTAAAAGTTTGGGATGAGTTAGAAACTTTAAATGAGAAAAGTGAGCACTTTATTATTAATGTTAAAGAAGTTGTAAAAGGCGGAGTTACAGCTGATTTCAAAGGAGTAAGAGTATTTATTCCAGCTTCTCATGTATCAGCAAGCTATGTAAAAGATTTATCAAAATTTGTTGGCAACGAATTAGAAGTTGTATTAATTGATTTTGATAAAGAGAAAAAGAAGGTAGTAGCTTCTAGAAAGCAAATTGAAATGGCTGAATTAGAAGTTAAAAAAGACCAAATATGGGCTTCTATCAAAAAAGGTGAAAAAAGAATAGGAAAAGTAAGTAGAATAGCTAAATTTGGTGCATTTATTGATTTAGGTGGATTAGACGGACTTGTTCATATTACTCAACTTTCTTGGGAAAGAGTTAAAAGTGTTGAAGATGTTGTTTCAGTTGGAGACGAAGTTGAAGTATATGTATTAGAAGTAGATAAAGAAAAGAATAGAATTTCTTTAAGCTTAAAAGATGTTAAAGGTAATCCTTGGGATGCAATGAAAGATAAGTTCAAAGTTAACCAAGTTGTAGAAGGTAAAGTTGTTAAACTTGCTAAGTTTGGTGCTTTTGTTCAAATAGCTCCAGGTTTTGAAGGATTAGTGCACTTATCCGAAATATCAGAAGATAGAATAGAAGAACCTTCTGATAAACTTTCAGTTGGAGACCAAGTTAGTGTTAAAATACTTAATATTGATGTTGATAGCAAAAGAATATCTTTAAGTATAAAAGAAGCTGTTGATAATTCAGCTAAGTATGCTGAATTTATGGGTCAAGAAGAAGAAGGCGGAACTACTTTAGGTGATCTTTTTGGTGATAAACTTAAAGATTTCTTTAAATAATTAAATAAAAATTTCAATATGAAATAGAAAACAGCTTACAAATTTAATTTGTAAGCTGTTTTATTTAAATATAAAATTTTTTAAAACTGATTTAATTCGTTTCTAATTTCATATTACCTAGTTTAATCCAATTTTTCTTTCTCATAAACTCAGAAATTACAATAGTGAGTATAGCAGGAGCTATAAATTCAAGTAAAATAATTTCAACAATGAGTAATGGCGTTGGTAATTTACCTTGCATAGCTGTATAGGTACCAATAGGACCAACTAGACCACTTGTCCCCATACCAGCACCAATGGCTATATTTTCTAGTGCGAATACTTTAGTTGCAATTGGACCTAGGATTGCTCCAGCAAGTGTTGGAGGTATAAGTATTCTTGGATTTCTAAAAATATTTGCAATTTGAAGCATAGAAGTCCCTAGTCCTTGAGAAATCAAACCAGAAAATTTATTTTCACGATAACTAGCCACTGCAAAACCTACCATTTGAGCGCAGCATCCTACAGTCGCAGCTCCTGCAGCAAGACCAGTAAGATTTAATGATATTGCAATAGCAGCACTACTTATTGGTGCTGTAAGGGCTAGACCCATTAATGTAGCTACGATAATTCCCATTGGAATAGGATTTAATGCCGTTGCAGTATTTATTAATTCACCAAAATCAGTCATAAAAGCTGCAATGTAGGGACCAACGAACTTTCCAGCTAAGGAACCTGATATTATAGTAATAGATGGTATTACGATGATATCCATTTTAGTTTTACCAGCAACAAGTTCTCCAATTTCCGCACCGAATACTGCAGCGATATAAGCGCCTACAGGACCTCCGAGTGTATAACCAAAAGCTCCGGTAGCGGCTGATGAAAACATAGTAAGTGGACTAGTTTTTAGTCCATATGCTATAGCAACACCAATAGCGGAACCAACTACAGGAGATTTAGCTGAAATAATTTGTGAAAATTCCTGTATAAATGATAAACCTGGTATTTTAGATATTTGAGATAAAATAAGTCCAATAATCAATGAAGCAAAAAGTCCTAAAGCCATAGCACTAAGCGCATCTAAAAAATAACGTTTAAAGGCTCTTTTTAAGATTGAATCTGATTTTTTCATATGAGTTCCCCTTTTTTTAAAAAGTATAATGTGAAATCTAGCTACCTTGCAAATTGTACATTATAAATTCTATATTAAATAGCACACATGTATATACACAGGTGTATATACACTAAAAATATTTTATCATATTTTTGTTTCAAGTTCAACATAAGGTTTTTAGTTCAACTATTTATACATGTCCAAAACTAGTTGAATCGTCTAGCTCTTGTAACAAGTGTAAATAAAGTTTTAGGGGGGGATTTTAAGAACGATTGATAAAGTGTGTATTTAAAATTAAACTATGCTATAATATTTCTAGTATAAAGACGATTAATAGTTAACAAAGAGCTATGAATTATTAATTGTTAACGGTGAACTATAAACTATGAATTATGAATTATGAACTATGAATTATGAACTATGAACTGTGAACTATAATTCTTATGGAGGATAAATATGAACATTTTATATTATGATTGTTTTGCTGGTATAAGTGGAGATATGAATTTAGGGGCAATGATTGATATTGGCGTAGATGAAAAATATTTAAGACAGGAATTACTTAAATTAGATATCAGTGAAGAATTTAAGATAGAGATTAAAAAAGATAGTAGGAAAGGAATTACTGGCACTAAGGTAGATGTGATTTTACTACAAGCAGAAGGGTTCAATAAACATGAAGAACATATTCATAATAAGCATCATTATAGTCATGGACATAGAAATTTTAAGGATATTGAAAGCATAATAATTAATAGTGACTTAAGTGAAAATGTCAAATCGCTCAGCTTGAAAATTTTTATGAAGGTTGCAGAAGCTGAGGGGAAAGTTCATGGAAAACCAATAGAAGAAGTACATTTTCATGAAGTTGGGGCTGTTGATTCTATTGTGGATATTGTAGGAGCAGCAATTTGTTTTGATTATTTAAAGGTTGATAAAATAATTTCATCATCAATAGAACTTGGTGGTGGATTTGTTAAATGTGCACATGGATTAATGCCTGTACCTGCACCTGCAACAGCAGAAATTTTAAAAGGAATTCCTATAAAATCAGGGGCTGATAATTATGAGACTACAACTCCTACAGGAGCTGCTATTTTAGCTGTAGTTGTAGATGAATTTATTGATAAAAAAGAATTTATCATTGAAAAAGTTGGTTATGGTATAGGAACTAAGGATAATAATATTCCTAATGTATTGAGGCTACTTTTAGCTAAAAAAAAAACTAATTTAATGAATGATCAAGTAATTGTTGCAGAGTGTAATATAGATGATATGAATCCAGAACATTATGAATTTGTGTTAAAGAAGCTTTTTGAAAATGGAGCTTTAGATGTATTCAAAACAAATATTTTGATGAAAAAAGATAGACCAGGAATTAGGATATCAGCAGTATATAAAGAAGAATATGAGGAAAAAATAGATGAGATTTTATTGAAACATACTTCAACTTTGGGAATAAGAAAAAGAATAGAAAAAAGAAAAAAGCTTAATAGAGAGTTTATTTTAGTTGATACAGAGTATGGAGTAATAAAATTTAAACTAGCATTTATGGATAAAAAATTAATTAAATATAAAGCTGAATATGAAGATTGTAAGAAAGCTGCTATCAAATTTGATATGCCAATCTATCGAGTACAAAATAGAGCGAATTATGCTATTGAAAAAATGATGCAGAATGGTGAAATATAGGATACACACTATAAAAATTTTTTATACTTCTATAAAAGAGTGATAAATTAACTGATTTTTGTATGTATAGATTGATAAATAACGAATGGAGTTGTAGTATAAAAATGATAAATATGGCAGTGGTAAATCAAGTTTTAGTATTATTTCTAATAATGTTCATAGGAATTATTGCAAAAAAGAAAAATATTATTGATGAAAAAATTAATAAAGGTCTGACAAATTTTTTATTAAATATAACATTACCATTATTGATAATAAATTCTTTTAATATAGAGTATTCTCAAGAATTGTTGGGTAATATGATGAAAGTATTCGGATATACACTATTATTATATATTTTCTTTTCAATTATTGGTGGAATTTTTTATTTCAAGTTCAGCCCAAATAAAAGAGCAGTTTTAAAATTTTCAACGGTATTTTCTAATTGTGGATTCATGGGATTTCCCCTTGTGCTTAGCTTGTACGGGAATATTGGAGTTCTTTATGTATCTATATTTAATATTGTATTTAATCTTTTTATATGGACTTATGGTTTGATTTTATATACAAATGAAAAAGATTTTAAACAAGCTAAAAAATTATTGAAAAATCCAGCACTTATTGCAGTATTAATTGGTTTAATATTGCTTGTACTTCCAGTTAAATTGCCAAGTGTTTTATATATGACATTTAAAATAGTGGGAGATATAACAACACCATTATCTATGATTATAATAGGCGTTATGGTTGCTGATGTGAAAATTAAGGAGACTTTAAAAGACTTTTCTTTATATTATATATCACTAATAAGGTTGATTGTTGTACCATTAATAACTTATTTTATTTTGAATTTATTTAATGTAGATATCTTAATAAGAAATATTATTATTATTCTACAAGCTATGCCAGCTGCAACTTTAGGAGCAATTTTTGCTGAAAGTACTAATAATGAACCACAATATACTTCAAAAGTTGTATTTGTTACTACTTTATTTTCTGTTATTACAATTCCAGTTGTATTAGCTTTTATAAGCTAATAAATTAGTATATAAGTATTAAATCAGTATTATATTTTAAAATATAGTTTCAATAAAAAAGTGCCTTGAGTAAGAACAAACTTACTTTAAAGGCACTATTTTTGTTTCATTGATATAATATCAATGAAATTTTTTAACATTGTATCACCTGAGGTTTGGATTATTAAAGAAGTAAGTTATTGCTGTTTATATTGACTATATCAGATATTATTTATAAGCGGTTGATAATTTACATATATACTTTTATTAATGATGTTTATAGGATTAATTTAAATATTATTTAAAATTTCACTACTTTGTAACATATAAATATATTGTTTCTAATACAATCATATATAAGTAAAGTATTAAATTGGTTTTAGAGTAATATTTATATATTTTATAGGGTGTGGGAGTGAGTTAATGAAAAAAAATAATATGTGGCTTATGGTAATAGGTGTATTGATTTTAGTTGTTGTGATATTCATAATAATTATTATGAATTCAGCTGATTTTGATATAATAACAATAAATAAAACAACGATAGTTAATGATGATACGTTAGTATTAGAATTTAGTGACGATATTATTCTTGATGAGAAAACAAAAAGTTGTTTTTCAATTAAAGATGAAACAGGGAAAGAAATACCTGTTTCATTAACGCTTGATAATGATAAAAAATCAGTGTATGTGAATATTGATGAAAAAGTTAAAGGATATGAATTAGGTGATAAATATACTTTATATGTTATAAAAGGCATAAACACAGAAGAAAATTTAGATTTAGAAAGTGATTATTGTTATGAATTTGAAATAAATGAAAAGAAGATAGACTTTATTTTAGGATTAGGGAATGTTTTGACAGATGTAGTAAGCAACGATAGGAAATATGAATGGTATATAGACCAAGGAGCTACTGGAAGCTTTGCAAGAGAAAATGCAGGTACTGCGTGTGCAGTTATGGCAAGCAAATGGTTTTGTAAGGAAAATAATACTAGTATAGTAGAAGCTAGAAAAAACATTAAACCATCAGGAGAATTATGGAATACAGAAGAAATTCAAATTTTTCTTGAAAATAGTCAGGTTAATAATATTGTTGTAGAATTCACAGATATAGAAAACATGAAAAATGAAATTAAAAAGGGGAATATTTTAATTACATATATTGATACAAGTGTGATTTCTTATAATAGTGATTTTTCAGTACATATAGGAAGATTTTATGAATACGAGGGACCTCATTATTTAATAATTAAAGGTTATAAAGAGGTAGATGAAAAGATTTACTTTCAAGTGTATGATCCATATAACTTTTCAAGAAGATATTCAGATAGTACGCCAAAAGGAAAAGATAGATATTATTTGAGTGATGAAATGTTAAAAGCTATGGAAGGTCAATGGAATTATTATTTTATTATAAGTGCGGCATAAATTTATGGTTATATTTTAGGTTACTGTTAATATTTTTAAATTTAACAGTAGCTTTAATTTTTTGAAATATTAATAGAATAAGTTTAAGTAATCTATTAGAATACTTAAAGAAAATCTTTATATAAAAACAAAGTAGTTGCAGAATAAAATTATTAATATTACAATTTTATGTAAGAATACATAAAAATACAAATAAGGATGATGGTGATGTTTAAACGTTTAATTAACATTATAACATTAATATTAATTGTAATTTTGGTAGTGATAGTAGTACTAGGAGTACTTAATTTTACAAAGTTAAGTCATGTTACTGTAAACGATTCAAAGTTTGACAGATTACATCCTCCCAAATATAGATTTATGGTAATTATGGATGGGACAGATTCGAGTTATGTTGAAAATTTTAACATAACTAGTAGAAGTCTCCATGATCAACAAAGTAGGATGGAGATGAATACGTAAAAATAACTTGCTTGTAGTATATTTTGTATAAAAATATACTCAGTAGTAAATAATATAAATAGGTGATATAAATGAAATTAGATACAAACAATCATTCAGTATTCTTATTACATTATCATCTTGTATTAGTGGTGAAATACAGAAGAGAAGTAATAAATGATGACATAAGTAGTAGGCTAAAAGAAATATTTGAGAAGATAAGCCCAAATTAAAATATAACTATTGAAGAATGGGAACATGATAAAAATCACATTCATGTACTATTCAAAGCACATCCAAATAGTGAGTTATCAAAATTCATAAATGCTTATAAAAGTGCAAGTAGTAGACTTATAAAGAAAGAATTTTGTGAAATAAAAAAAACAGTTATGGAAAGAATATTTTTGGTCAAGAAGTTACTGCTTGATTACAACAGGTGGTTCTCCTATA
>DAOUPR010000225.1 GCA_030626065.1 Clostridium sp.
ATGAGGTTTATTTGGAGCTAATCCTAATTCGTTCATTGCATAAAGAATTCTTCTATGAACAGGCTTAAGACCATCGCGTACATCAGGTAAAGCTCTACTTACGATTACTGTCATAGCATAATCTAAGTAGGATTTTTTCATCTCTTCCGCAATATCAATTGGAATAATCTTGTGCTCATTACTACTCATTTATATCCTCCTTAGTGTTCTTAATAAAAAACTAAAAAACATATTGTCGTTATTTGATTTATTATTATAAATGTTTAGTGCTTAAATTAATACATTTTTTATATATCTATATTTTCAGCATACTTTGCATTTTCTTCAATAAATTCTCTTCTAGGTTTAACCTTATCTCCCATAAGTGTTGTAAATATTTCATCAGCTGCTACTGCATCATCCACACTTACTTGGAGTATCACACGTTTTTCTGGATCCATTGTTGTATCCCATAGCTGTTCAGGGTTCATCTCTCCAAGTCCCTTGTACCTTTGAATGGAGTATCCAGTTTCTCCAATTTCTTTAAGAATATTTTGCATTTCTTTATCATTATAAGCATAATATTCTGCCTTACCTTTCTTAACTTTATATAATGGAGGTTGAGCTATATAAATATGTCCTCCTTCTACTAAAGGTCTCATATATCTATAAAAGAAAGTTAATAATAATGTTCTAATATGAGCACCATCAACGTCTGCGTCAGTCATTATTACAATTTTGCCATATCTTAATCTATCTAAATCAAAATCTTCTCCTATTCCGCAACCAAAGGCAGTAATCATTGCTTTAATCTCTGCAAAGTTTAATATTTTATCAAGTCTTGCCTTTTCTACATTCATAATTTTACCTCTAAGAGGTAAAATTGCTTGTATCTTCCTATCCCTTCCCTGTTTTGCTGAACCACCGGCTGAGTCACCCTCAACAATGAATACTTCACACAAAGCTGCATCTTTTTCAGAGCAATCTGCTAATTTACCTGGTAATGATGAACTTTCTAATACATTTTTCCGTCTAGTTAATTCTCTAGCTTTTCTTGCAGCTTCTCTAGCCCTGGCTGACTTTAAAGCTTTATCTACTATTACTTTTGCATCTTTTGGATTTTCTTCTAAAAATCCACCTATTATTTCTGAAACTAAGCTTTCCACAATTCCTCTCATTTCACTATTTCCAAGCTTTGTCTTGGTCTGACCTTCAAATTGTGGTTCTGGTAGCTTTACAGATAATATTGAAGTTATACCTTCTCTTATATCTTCTCCAGATAAATTTTCATCTTTTTCCTTTAATATATTGCTTTTCTTCGCATAATCATTAATAACTCTTGTTAAAGCACTTTTTAAACCACTTAAATGAGTACCACCCTCATGTGTGTTAATATTATTTGCAAAACTAAATATATTCTCACTATATGCATCAGTATATTGCATAGCTAATTCAACTACACAGTTATCTTTTTCTCCTTCAAAATATAATATATTTTGATGAATAGGAGTTTTGTTTTTATTTAAATGTTCAACAAATGCTTTTATACCGCCTTCATAATAAAATTCTTTTGTCTTATCGACTCTTTTGTCTTCAAATAATATTCTGACCTTTTTATTAAGAAAAGCTAACTCTCTTAATCTATGCTCTAACGTATCATATTTAAAATTAATATCTTCAAAAATCAAAGAGTCTGGTTTAAATGTTACAATAGTACCTGTTTCATTTGTTTCACCAATTACTTCTAATGGTGTTTGAGGTATACCTCTTTTATATTTTTGTTGATATATTTTACCATTTCTGTTGACTTTAACCTCTAACCATTCTGAAAGTGCATTTACTACTGATACACCAACTCCATGCAATCCTCCTGAAACCTTGTATGCTCCATTATCAAATTTTCCTCCCGCATGCAACACTGTTAAAACTGTTTCAACTGTAGATTTTCCAGTTTTCGGATGGATTTCAACAGGAATCCCACTACCATTATCTGTAATTGACACTGTATTGTCATTATTAATTATAACAGTTATTGTATCACAAACTCCTGCTAAAGCTTCATCAATACTATTATCTACGATTTCATAAACTAATTGATGTAGCCCTCTAAGACCAGTACTTCCAATATACATACCTGGTCTTTTTCTAACAGGCTCTAACCCCTCTAAAACTTGAATTTGTTCAGCTCCATAATTTCTATTATTCTGATTCTCAGTCATCTAGTGTCCTCCAATCTATAAATTATTATATATTTTAGCCCTTTTAGCTAATGTAGTTGAAGATATATTAGATGAATATATTATGCTTGTTCTTATATCTGATAAATTTGATTTATCTTTTTCTACTTTTTCAGTTATAATATAAGATTTAATTCCTTCATCTACAATATTATGAATAAAACCTTCTTCTTTAGCTATTTGAAAAAACTCTTTTGTATCAGCTGATTTAAAAGCTGTATTTGCATCAATTATTGCAATAATATCTTTTATTGGTATAACAATATCTTTTCCAAGATGTAAAAACATTTACCGTCCTCCTTTACAAAATTTATTACTGATTTCATTAATCATCTATTCAAAGTGGTTAAAAGGTATTTTTTAGTACATTTCCTTCTTTTATATGGTATACACTTTTATTAATATTATTGAAATCCCTAATATCTATTTTGTCAGCTGATGTTATTATAGTTTGTATATCATCAAAAGTAGATATTAAAAACTTTTTTCTTTTCTCATCTAATTCTGATAACACATCATCTAATAATAAAACAGGATACTCCCCTTTTTCCTGTTTTATTAGTTCTATTTCTGCTAATTTCAATGATAATGCTGCTGTTCTTTGCTGTCCTTGTGAACCGAATGCTCTAATATCCATTCCGTTTACTATTATTTTCAAATCATCTCTTTGTGGACCAAATCTAGTTATTCCTCTTTCTATGTCACTATCTACACCATTTTTTAAAGTATTAATAAATCTACATTCAATTTCATTTTGACTACATTTCTCTATATCAAACGAAGAAATATAATTAATGTCAATATCTTCAACATTACCAGTGATTTTTCTATGAATTTCTTTTGATATTCTTGAAATTTGCTCTATAAAGTTTAATCTTTTTAGCAAAATTTCTGCACCAATAGAACATAACTGAACATCCCATACATCCAATAATTTCTTTTTGTTTTTTTCATATTGGATTATTTTTAATAAATTATTTCTTTGATTTAAGATTTTATTATATCGGTTAATATTATACCTATATCTTGGATTTATTTGAGAAATCTCATTATCTAAAAAAACCCTTCTTTCATTTGGCCCTTCTTTTATTAATTTCAAATCTTCTGGTGAAAAAATAACAACATTAAATACATCATATAAATCTGAAATTTTATCTATTTCTACCCTGTTTATTCTAGCTTTTTTACTTTTATTTTTTTCTAATTTTATTTCAATTTGTTTATCAAAATCTTCTTTTATTACATCTATACTTATGTAAGCCTTATCTTTTCTTAGATTTATTAATTCTTTATCTTTGTTTGTTCTAAAAGATTTTCCTGTTGAACACATGTATATAGATTCTAATAAATTAGTCTTACCTTGTGCATTATTGCCTAAAAATATATTAAGCTTATTATTTAATAAAATATCTAGTTTATTGTAATTTCTAAAGTTTATTAACTTGATGCTTTTTACATGCACATATAGCACTCCTTATAAGTTCTTAAAATCAACTTATTTGAATTAATAATCTACATTTCTATACTATAGACTATTATACACCTTTTATCAACAAATGAAATATTAATTATATGCATATGTTTTATTGTTTTTAAAAAAATATATATATTTGTAAATCTTAAATAAGATACTTGTACCTAGATCATACAGTTAAAATTAATTTTAAATATACATTAATCAAGAGTTTTTACTCAAAATAGTATAAACTCCATGTCCTTCAATTTCTATTTTATCATTATTAGTGATTTTTTTCCCTCTCTGTAAACAAATTTCATTATTTACTTTTATTTGACCATCCTTGATAAGCATTTTACATTGTCCACCAGTTCCAGCGATTCCAATATATTTTAGTAATTGATCTAATTTAATATATTCTGTATCTATATTGATTGTCTTAGCCATTATTTTCATCTCCTTCTTTACCTGTAAAGTAAAGACACCTTGCAAAGGTGCCTTAAAAAATTTTAATCATTACTAGCTAATCTAACTGGTACAACTAAATACGTATAAGTTTCATCCCCAATAGGTTTCATAATACAAGGACTTACATTACTTACAAATTTGATTTCTATTTCTTCACTATCTATTACTTTAAGTCCATCTAAAATATATTTAGAATTAAAAGCTATTTTTAGATCATTTCCTTCTAGTTCTATTGGTATTTCTTCATGAATATTTCCAATTTCAGAATTTGAAGTTATAACAAGTTTTTCATCAGAAATATCTAATACAACCATATTATTGACTCCTTCTCTAGCTAACAAAGAAGCTCTTTCAATACTCTGTTGAATATATCTAGTTTTTACTTTTACTTTAGATTTATACTCATCTCTAATTATATCCTTATAATTTAAAAACTGACCTTCTATCAGCCTAGATATTATTAATGTATTTCCTAAGTCAAATAGAATATGGCTTGATGTGAATTTTATAGTAATATTTGAATCACTATCATCTAAAATTTTACTTAATTCGTTTAAAGTTTTTCCTGGTATTACTACTTTTATCTCGTTTTGACATTCTATTGGTATCTTTTTTAATGCAAGTCTGTAACCATCTAAAGCAACAAAAGAAACTTGATTGTTTTTTACTTCTAAAAGCGCTCCAGTTAATATTGGTCTAGTTTCATTTTGTGCAGTTGCAAATATTGTTTGTTTTATCATAGTTTTTAATAAATCTTTTGGAATATTAAATGATATTTCATCTAATATTTTAGGTAATTCTGGATATTCAATGGAAGATTGACCTATTATTTTGAACTTAGAATTTCCACAATTAATATACACATTATTATCTTCTTTTACTTCAATTTCCACTGGTAAATTTGGTAATTTTCTAATTAGATCACCAAAAATTTTTGAAATTATAACTACACTACCTTCTTCAAAAATATCACAATTAATATTTGATTCTATACCAATCTCTAAATCTGTACCTGTAAGGTTTAATTTATTATTTTTAGTTTCTATAAGTATACCATTTAGAATTGGGAAAGTAGTTTTAGAGGAAATTCCTTTTTGAACAATATTTATACTTTGAGATA
>DAOUPR010000053.1 GCA_030626065.1 Clostridium sp.
CCAAGCTGCTATAATGCCAGAAGCTGCTGGTGCTATTCTTTCTTCAATGATGAAAAGAGTTGACACTGCAACATATTCTGTAACAAAAGATTTAGTTGAAGGAAACTTCAAAGGTGGAGAAGTTGTTACTTATGGTCTAGCAGAAGACGGCGTTGGCATAGCTCCAACAACAAAAGATAACACTCCACAAGAAGTAATTGATTTATGTGAACAGTATAAAGAAGCTATCATTAATGGTGATTTCGTTGTTCCTGCAACAAAAGATGATTTAGATGCTTTTGAAGGTGTTGAATTATAATCATTATTTGATTGAGCTGTAATCATTAATTTAATAGAAAAGCTAGGTGCTCTAACATCTAGCTTTTTTTAAACTCTATAATCTAAAATTTTAAGGAGTTGAAAACATGGAAAAGGTAGTTGAAATGAAAAAAATTACCAAAATGTTCCCAGGTGTAATTGCCAACGAGGATGTTGATTTTGATTTGAGAAAAGGTGAGATCCATGTACTTCTAGGTGAAAATGGTGCTGGAAAGACTACTTTGATGAATGTCTTATATGGTTTATATCAACCTGAAAAAGGTGAACTATTTGTAAAGAGTAACAAAGTTAATTTCAAAGGACCATCAGATGCTATTGAGGCAGGCATAGGGATGGTACATCAACATTTTATGTTAGTACATAATTTTACTGTAGCTGAAAGTATTATTTTAGGTAGTGAACCTAAAAAAGGTATTAAAATAAATATGAAAAAAGCTAAGGATGATGTTAAGAAGCTAGCAGATAAATATGGATTTAACATTAATCCTGATGATTTAATAGAAAATATTACAGTCGGACAGCAACAAAAGGTTGAAATTTTAAAAGCTCTTTATAGAGGGGCAGAAATCTTAATACTTGATGAACCTACTGCAGTATTGACACCTCAAGAGATAATCGAACTTGGTAAAATTCTAGGGAATTTAAATAAAGAAGGTAAATCAGTTATTCTTATTACTCATAAACTTAAAGAGGTAATGAGTATGAGTCATAGGGTTACAATTGTAAGAAGAGGTAGAGTTATAGATACTGTTGAAACATCAAAGACTAGTATAGATGGTTTAGCTGAATTAATGGTAGGCAGAAAAGTAAATTTAAAGGTTGACAAAAAAGAAATTGAAGAAGGCGAAGGAGTACTTAGAATAGAAGATTTGAAAGCTAAAGATCTTCGAGATTTACCTATTTTAAATGGTGTGAATTTTGAATTACATAAAGGTGAAATACTTGGAATTGCTGGTGTTGACGGAAATGGTCAATCAGAGCTTATTGAAGTAATGACTGGGCTTAGAAAATCTACTGGTGGAAAAGTAATATTTAAAGATCAAGATATCACAGGATTAACACCAAGACAAGTTATGGAAAAAGGTGTCAGTCATGTTCCAGAAGACAGACATAAAAGGGGATTGATATTAAAATATTCTCTTGCAGAGAATTCTGTTTTAGGTAGTCATTATAAACAACCTTTCTCTAAAGGTGTCATAATGGAATATTCTAATATTCATGAACATGCAAAAAAATTAATAGATGAATTTGATGTAAGGACTCCAAATGAAATGGTTATGGCATCTTCTTTATCTGGAGGAAATCAGCAAAAGATGGTTGTTGCTAGAGAAATTAGCAAAGACCCAGATATGCTGATTGTAGCACAACCAACTAGAGGATTGGATGTTGGTGCAATAGAATATATTCATAAAAGGATTGTTCAAGAAAGAGATAAAGGAAGAGGCGTTTTATTAGTTTCATTAGAATTAGATGAAGTTATGTCGTTATCGGATAGAATTGCTGTTATGTATGATGGTGAAATTGTAGACATACTTGATGCAAAAGATGCTACAGAGCAAAAGTTAGGCATATTAATGGCTGGTGGTACTCTTAATGAAAAATAGAAGGAGGGATAGATATGACTTCTAAAAAAGAGAAGAATATGACTTCTTCGATATATAAACAATTTAGAAGTAACTTATTATTGCCAATAGTTTCGATTTTAATTGCTATGTTTTTAGCTGTTTTTATTGTTATGTGGGTAAAGGATGAAGGATTTATATTTTCAGCTAAGGAGTTATTTTCTGCATTATGGAAAGGTAGCTTTGGGAGTAAAAGTAAATTTTTAAATACATTGGCCAATACCACACCTTTAATTTTCACAGGACTTGCAAATGCTATTGCATTTAAAACTGGATTATTTAACATAGGTGCTGAAGGACAATTTATTATGGGTATACTTGCAGCAACACTTGTTGGTTTGATTCCGGGAATACCTACAGTAATACATATAATATTAATTTTATTAGCAGGTATTGTAGTTGGAGGAGTTTGGGCCGGTATTCCTGGGTTTTTAAAGGCTAAAACAGGAACGAATGAAGTTGTAAATACTATTATGATGAATTTTATCGCTTTAGCAGTTTCTGACTATTTTATATTAGGACCTTTTAATAAACCTGGTTCTGCAACTACAAATAAAATACAAGAGTCAGCTCAGTTATGGAGATTTATGGGCTCAAAGTATAGAGTTAATGTTAGTTTGTTTATAGCGATATTATGTGCCTTTCTTGTTTACTACTTCTTCTGGAAAACAGTTCAAGGATATGAAATAAGAGCTGTTGGATTGAATGCAGATGCAGCAGAGTACGGTGGTATAAATGTTAAGAAAAATATAATATTAGCAATGGTACTTTCAGGAGCGTTAGCTGGATTAGGTGGTGCAACGCATCTAGCAGGCGTTCAATTGCAAGGGTTCCAACTTGCTGGATTTACTAACTATGGTTTTAATGGTATAACAGTTGCTTTGCTTGCTAAGAGTCATCCAATTGGAGTTATTTTTTCAGCATTATTATTAGGTGCGTTAAATAATTCAGCGTTGACTTTACAAATGGCAGGGATACCTCAAGAAATAGTTTCATTAATTCAAGCAGTAATAATTATTTTTGTAGCAGCTGATTATTTATATAAATGGCTTGGACAAAAAAGAAAGAAGGGGGCGCTTAAACATGAATAGTACTGGTGGATTACCAATAATATTGGCTATTTTAGCAGCTTCGCTGCGAATGGCTACTCCACTTTTATATGCAGCTTTAGGCGGAATGTTCTCAGAAAAATCAGGGGTAGTTAATATAGGTCTTGATGGTATGATGACTGCGGGAGCTTTCTTTTCTATTGCAGCAACTATTTCAACTGGAAATCCGTGGATAGGGTTACTATGCGGAATTTTAGCAGGAGCTATTATTTCATTGATTCATGCAGTTTTAAGTGTTAGTTTGAGAGCAGATCAGGTAATTTCGGGTGTTGCTATTAATCTATTTGCAGCGGGTCTTGCTTCCTTTTTAATTTATAAGTTGTATGGCACAAATGGGCAAACAGATGCAGTGAAAGGAATACCATATCCTTCTGCAGCTATTTCTAAAATTCCGTTATTAGGCGGATTTTTAGCGGAATTAGATTGGTTTGTTATTTTTGCTATAGTGCTTGTGTTTGTTTCATATTTCGTTTTAAATAAAACAGCACTTGGATTAAGAATAAGAGCAGTTGGAGAACATCCTAGTGCGGCAGATACAGTGGGTATAAATGTATATGCTATGAGATATTTTTGTGTTATTCTTTCGGGTGCTTTAGCTGGATTAGGTGGAGCTTATTTATCTCTAGGGTCTATTAGATTATTTAGAGATGGTATGGTGGCTGGTCGTGGATTTATAGCTTTGGCTGCTATGATCTTTGGTAATTATAAGCCATTTAATATTATGTGGGCTTCAATTTTCTTTGGTTTTGCTAGTAGTTTAGAATTATTTGCACAAGGTTTTGGTTGGGGGCTTCCTACTCAAGTTTATCAAGCAATTCCATACGTGCTTACAATGCTCGCTTTAGCAGGTTTTGTTGGTAAAACTGTAGCACCAAAGGCAGATGGAACACCTTATATTAAGGGTGAAAGATAAAAAGTGACTTAGGCCACTTTAAAAAACATAGAGTGCAATTTGCAGAGTGCTTTTTACAAAAATATAGAGTGCAATTTGCAGAGTGCAGAGTGCAGTTAAAAGATTAAAAGATTAAAAAAAATTACGATGTAATGATTTAAGATTCTTGACTAAGGTTGAGAATCTTTTATTTTATTAAAGATTTTCTGACCAAAGGGAAGGAAATCATCCATAATTGTGCATTGTGCATTGTGCATTGTGCATTTGAGTTTAGAATTTGAATTTAATAGTGCATTTAAAATGGTCTATTATTATGCTATAATATAATTGAAAAATCGTTTACTAGAAGTGGTGATATAATGAAAATGGAATTTGATTTGAAACTAACGCAAGAACAGAAATTAATTATGACGCAACAAATGCAAATGTCTGTTAAATTGCTTCAAATGTCCAATTTTGAATTAAACACTCAAATTGAGAAAGAAGTTCAAGAGAATCCTATTTTAGAAGCTGAATATAAGCAGGATAGTGCAGATAAAGAAATGGAAGAATTAAAAAAAATTATTAAACATATAGACGATGATTACGGAAATGGTAATTATAGTCGTAATACTGAGGAAGAAGTATCTCCATTTAATTTTATTTCAGGTAAACAAACATTAAAAGAGTTTTTATTTGAGCAATTAAACGATTTAAAATTGGATGAATTAACGCATAATATATGCGAGTATATTGTAGAAAATATCGACAATAAAGGTTATTTATATGTTGGAGTTGAAGATTTAAGTAAAGAGCTTGAAATTGAATATAGTGACTTTATTGATTGTCTGAATATTGTGCAAAATTTAGACCCAGCTGGCATAGCTTCTAGAGATTTAAAGGAATGTCTAAATATTCAGTTACTTAGAAGAAATATAAAGGATGAAAATATTTTTTTGATTGTTGATAATTATTTAGAATATGTGGCACAAAATAAGTTTCAAAGTATTGCTAAAGAATTATCGATTACTCCCAAAAAAGCTCAAGAATATGGAGATGTTATAAAGACACTTGAACCAAAACCATCTAGAGGATTTTACACAGGAGATGATACAAAATTCATTGTACCAGAAGCTTATATAAGAAAAATAGGAGAAGACTATATTGTTATAATGAACAATGATTTTACACCTAAGCTTAATATTAATAATATGTATAAGAATTTGCTTTTTAGGGATGAAAATAAAGATGCTCAAAAATATGTAAAAGACAAGCTAAATAGTGCTATGTTTTTAATGAAAAGTATTAATCAAAGAGAAAATACAATAGGTAAAATATTAAATAAACTGGTGGAGTTACAAAGGGATTATTTTGATTTTGGTGATAAGTACTTAAAACCAATGACATTAAAAGATATTGCTGATGAAATAAGTGTACATGAATCAACAGTTAGTAGGGCTATTAGAGATAAATATGTGTATACAGATAAGGGAACTATTAAAATTAAAGATTTATTTACAGTGGGGATATCTAATTCTAGCGAAGATGTTTCTACAACATTAATAAAAAAAGAAATTGAGGATATAATAAAAAACGAAGATAAAAAGAAACCTTTCTCTGATCAAAAGATAAGTGACATGCTTAAAGTAAAGGATATGAAGATATCTAGAAGGACAGTTGCTAAGTATAGAGAAGAAATAGGAATAAAATCTTCAAGTAAAAGAAAAAGATTCTAGGTGGAGATGAATTCTCCACCAATAATTTTTTTTGTATTTTTGAAAAAAACTATTTAAAAATATGTTGAGATACATTATAATAGATATGGGACATAAATTAATAGAGTGGGACAAAAAAAAGCCAGGGAGTGTTTGTTTTGTATGACATCCTAAAATTACAGCAGAAGATAGTACCAGAATTGTTAGATGTATTAGAAAAAAGATATAGTATTTTAAGAACTATTTATTATAATGCTCCAATTGGCAGACGGATATTAGCAAATATTTTAGGACTTGGGGAAAGAGTTGTAAGAACAGAGATTAATGTTTTGAAAAAACAAGATTTAATTGAGATAACAACTGAAGGTATGAAAATCACACCAGATGGAGAAGAAGTACTTGATAAACTCAAAGATTTTATTCATGAAATAAGAGGATTACATGAAATTGAAGATTTCATAAAAAAACAGCTTATTGTAAAAGAAGTTTTTGTTGTTCCAGGTAATTTAGATGAAAATAAAATGGTTCTAAATGAAATGGGTAGGATTGCTTCTAAATATATAAAAGAAACAATTAAAGATGATAGTATTATTGCAATAACAGGAGGTTCGTCTGTAAAGAAGGTTATTGATAATATACCGTCAATACCAAGTTTGAAAGATGTTTTAGTTGTTCCAGCTAGAGGTGGTATGGGTAGAAATGTTGAAATTCAATCTAATACACTAACAGCAAAATTAGCTCAAAAATTAAATGCAAACTATAAAATGCTTCATGTTCCTGATAATCTGAGTGACTCAGCTTTGCAAACAATTCTTAAAGAAAAAAGTATTAAAGAAGTAGTCGACAGTATAAATAAAGCAAATATTTTAGTCTATGGTATTGGAAGGGCTGTGAAAATGGCTGAAAAAAGAGGATTACCAGAGACTACTATTGAAGATTTAGGGGATATAGGTGCTGTAGGAGAAGCATTTGGTTGTTACTTCAATATAAAAGGAGAAATCGTATTTTCAACACCCACTGTTGGTATAAAAAATGAAGCTATGGTTGATATTGAAAATTTGATAGCACTTTCAGGTGGTAAAAGAAAAGCAAAAGCTATAATAGCGACAGAAAGATATAATAGAAATAGTATTCTTTTTACTGATGAAGGTGCAGCAAGAGAAATTGTTAGAATAATAAAAGAGGAAATGGATAATAATTAAGCTAGTAATATATTTTATATAAATAAACATAAAATTCAGGAGGTTTTTGAAAATGAAGAAAATAGCAATTAATGGATTTGGAAGAATAGGTAGAAACGTGTTTAAAGCAGCAGTAGCTAACTACAGTAATGATTTAGAAATAGTTGCAATTAATGATTTAACTGACCCTAAAACTTTAGCACATTTATTAAAATATGATTCATTATACGGAAAGTTTGATGGAACAGTAGAAGCAGCTGATGGTGCTATAATAGTAAATGGTAAAGAAATTAAGATTTATGCAGAAAGAGACCCTAAGAATTTACCTTGGGGTGAATTGAATGTTGATATCGTATTAGAATGTACTGGTTTCTTTAGAACTAAAGAAACTGCTGGAAAGCATATAGAAGCTGGAGCTAAAAAAGTAATAATTTCTGCTCCTGCAAAAGGTGAAGATAAGACAATTGTTATGGGCGTAAATGAAGAAGAATACGATGCTGTAAACCATAATGTAATATCAAACGCTTCTTGTACAACAAACTGCTTAGCTCCATTTGCAAAAATTCTTGATAAAGAGTTTGGAATAGAAGAAGGATTAATGACTACGATACATTCATATACAGGAGATCAAAAATTATTAGATGCTCCTCACAGTGATTTAAGAAGATCTAGAGCAGCAGCTGAGTCAATGATACCTACAACTACAGGAGCAGCAGCAGCGGTTTCTTTAGTTTTACCACAATTAAAAGGTAAATTAAATGGTATGGCTATAAGAGTTCCTACACCAACTGTTTCAGTTGTTGATTTAGTTTGTACTATAAAGAAAGACGCTACTGTTGAAGAAATAAATGCTGCATTTAAAGCTGCTTCAGAAGGCGAATTAAAAGGAATCTTAGGTTACAGTGAAGAGCCATTAGTTTCTATAGATTATAGAGGAGACCAAAGATCTTCTATAGTAGATGCTTTATCTACAATGAAAGTTGGAGAAAAGTTAGTTAAAGTTGTATCTTGGTATGACAACGAAGCTGGTTACTCTAACAGATTAGCAGATTTAACTAAATATGTAGCTGACAGATTATAATTTTAACCATAGTTTAATCTAGAATAAAAAAGGGGCTGGGTTTGTAGTAAAGCTATAAGGTCAGCCCTGTTTTTGATAAATATCTTTTGAAATCGAAAGGAGAAATTCCCATGAAGTTAAATAAAAAAACAGTTGAAGATTTAAATGTTCAAGGAAAAAGAGTCCTTTGTAGATGTGATTTTAATGTTCCATTAAAAGATGGAGTAATAACTGATAAAAATAGATTGGTTGGAGCACTTCCAACGATTAAGTATTTGATTGAAAATGGAGCGAAAGTTATACTTTGTTCTCATTTAGGTAAACCAAAAGGTGAACCAAAACCTGAATTATCTCTAGCTCCTGTTGCAAAAGAACTTTCTTCAATGATTGGAAAAGAAGTGATTTTTGCTGCTGATGATGAGGTTGTCGGAGTAGAGGCTAAGAAGGCTGTTGAAGCAATGAAAGACGGAGATGTTGTACTTCTTGAAAATACGAGATATAGAAAAGAAGAGACTAAAGATGGAGAAGTGTTCTCAAAAGATTTAGCTTCACTTGCAGATTTATTTGTGAACGATGCTTTTGGTACAGCACATAGAGCACACTGCTCTACTGTTGGAGTTACTGAATTTGTAGAAGAATCTGCTTGCGGGTACTTAATTCAAAAAGAAATCAAATTCTTAGGAGAAGCTGTTGAAACGCCTGTAAGACCTTTTGTTGCAATTTTAGGTGGAGCTAAAGTTTCTGATAAGATTAATGTTATAAATAATTTACTAGATAAAGTGGATACTTTAATTATTGGTGGAGGAATGGCTTATACCTTCCTTAAAGCACAAGGCTATGAAATAGGAACTTCACTTTTAGAAGAAGATAAAGTTGAATATTCAAAAGAAATGATTTCTAAAGCAGAAGAAAAAGGTGTAAGATTACTTTTGCCTATAGATCATATTACTGGAGCAGAATTTAGTGCTACTACTGAGCCGGTTGTTACAGAAGATCAAAACATAAAAGCAGAATATATGGGCTTAGATATTGGACCTAAAACTGCGAAAATGTATGCTGATGCTGTAATTAACGCTAAGACTGTAGTTTGGAATGGTCCTATGGGAGTATTTGAATTTGAAAACTTTGCTAAAGGAACTATAGCAGTGGCAGAAGCGCTAGCTAAAGCAGATGCTACAACTATAATCGGTGGAGGAGATAGTGCTGCAGCTGTAAACCAACTTGGATTTGGAGATGAAATGACTCACATTTCAACTGGTGGTGGAGCTTCACTAGAATTCTTAGAAGGTAAAGAATTACCAGGTATCGTTGCTCTAAAAGATAGATAAATGAGGGGGATTTGATATGAGAAAGCCTATAATAGCTGGAAATTGGAAGATGAATAAAACAGTGAAAGAAGCTGTGCAATTAATAGAAGAATTAAAGCCTTTAGTTGAGGGGGCAGAAGCAGAAGTAGTAGTTTGTCCTACAGCTGTATGTTTAGATGCAGTTTTAAAAGCAACTGAAGGAACAAACATTAAAGTTGGAGCTCAAAATATGCACTATGAAGAAAAAGGTGCTTATACAGGTGAAATTGCTCCAGGAATGCTTGAAGAAATGGGAGTTAGTTATATAGTATTGGGTCATAGTGAAAGAAGAACTTACTTTAATGAAAAAGATGCTGATTTAAACAAAAAACTAAAAAAAGCATTTGAACATAATTTAATTCCAATACTTTGTTGTGGAGAAACTCTTGAAGAAAGAGAATCAAATGTTACAGAAGAAGTACTTGGAAGACAATTGAAATTAGATTTAGCAGGTCTTGATAAAAATCAAGTTGCTAGTATGGTTATAGCTTATGAACCTATTTGGGCAATTGGAACTGGTAAAACAGCTACAGATGAGCAGGCGAATGAAACAATAGCTTACTGCAGAAAAGTAGTTAGAGATATGTTTGGAGATGCTGCTGAAAAAGTAAGAATACAATATGGTGGTTCTGTTAAGCCACATACTATAAAAGCTCAAATGACTCAACCAGAGATAGATGGTGGGTTAATAGGTGGAGCAGCTTTAAAAGCAGAAGATTTTGCTGCAATTGTTAACTTTGATAAATAAACTGTTAACAACTTATTAAATAAACTGAAAAATATAAGATTTATGCTAATATAGACATATAACTATATTTATATGGGGGTGGGAATATGACTAAAAAACCAGTTATGTTAATGATTCTAGATGGATTCGGTTGTTCTGATATAGAAGAAGGAAATGCAATAAAAGCAAGTAAAACAGAAAATTTCTCTAGATTGTGGGAAAAGTATCCTCATACTACCCTTGGTGCAAGTGGAATGTCAGTTGGATTACCCGATGGACAGATGGGAAATTCAGAAGTTGGACATTTAAACATTGGAGCAGGTAGGGTTGTATATCAAGCTCTAACAAGAATAACTAAATCAATAAAAGATGGAGATTTCTTTGAAAATGAAGCTTTTCTAAAAGCAGTGAATAATGCGAAAGAAAATGATTCAGCTCTACATCTTTTAGGTCTGTTATCTAATGGAGGAGTTCATTCTCATATTGAGCATATAAAAGGACTTTTACAATTAGCTAAAAAGAATGATCTAAAGAAGGTATATTTGCATGCATTTCTTGATGGTAGAGATACTCCACCTTCATCTGCAATAGAATTTATCAAAGAAATTGAAGAGTATATGGCTGAAATTGGAGTAGGAAGTATAGCTACTTTAAGTGGAAGATACTATTCTATGGATAGAGATAATAGATGGGAAAGAGTAGAATTAACTTACAATGCATTAGTTTATGGAAAAGGTGAATACTATAATAGTGCAGTTGAAGCTATTGAAAAATCTTATCATGATAATAAAAATGATGAATTTGTTCTTCCAAGTGTAATTTTAAATAATGAAGAACAGAGTGCTACAATCAAAGATAAAGATTCAGTTATTTTCTTTAACTTTAGACCAGATAGAGGAAGAGAATTAACTAGAGCAATAAATGACGAAGAATTTGATGGTTTTGAAAGAAATAGTTTAGACTTGACATATGTAACGATGACTCAATATGATAGTACACTTGAAAATGTTGATGTAGCTTTCAAACCTGAAAAATATTCAAATACTCTTGGAGAGTACGTTAGCAAATTAGGTAAAAAACAATTAAGAATTGCTGAAACTGAAAAATATGCACATGTTACATTCTTTTTCAATGGTGGAGTTGAAGAACCAAATCAAGGTGAAGATAGAGCATTGATTCCTTCGCCAAAGGTTGCTACCTACGATTTGAAGCCAGAAATGAGCGCATATGAAGTAACAGAAGAATTGCTTAATAGAATTGAAATGGATGAGTATGATTTAATAATTCTTAATTTTGCTAATCCAGATATGGTTGGGCATACAGGAATAATGGAAGCAGCAGTTAAAGCAGTAGAAACTGTTGATGAGTGTGCAAATAGAGTTGTTAATAAGATGCTTGAGAAAGATGGAAAAGTATTTATTACTGCAGACCATGGTAACTCAGAGCAAATGATTGATTTTTCAACTGGAAATCCTATGACAGCACACACTATAAACCCTGTTCCTTTTGTATATGTATCTAATGAAGAGAAGACTGTATCTCTTAGAGAAGAAGGAATTTTAGCAGATATAGCTCCTACTTTGTTGGAAGCTATGGGGGAAAAATCTCCAGAAGAAATGACAGGAAAAACTTTAGTTGTAAGATAATTTTACAATAGGTAAAAAACTTTATATTAATAGTTTTTCCGTAGTAAAATTATTTGATTTTTGTTTACATTTAATTAAAATATATCTAATAAAATATTTAGGAGGCAAATAAAATGAAAACTTATGTTGAAATTATTGACATTTATGCAAGACAAATTCTTGATTCAAGAGGAAACCCTACTGTTGAGGTTGAAGTAGAACTTGAAGACGGTACTGTAGGAAGAGCAGCTGTTCCATCAGGAGCTTCTACTGGACAATTCGAAGCAGTTGAATTAAGAGATGAAGTTAAAGATGTATATATGGGAAAAGGTGTATTAAAAGCTGTAGATAATGTTAATGAAATTATTGCTGAAGAATTAGTAGGCTTAAATGCATTAGATCAAGTATTAATAGATACTACTATGATAGAATTAGATGGAACAGAAAATAAAGCAAAATTTGGAGCAAATGCTATGTTAGGTGTTTCTTTAGCAGTTGCTAGAGCAGCAGCAGAATACTTAGGAGTAAGCCTATATCAATACATAGGTGGAGTAAATGCTAAAGTTCTACCAGTTCCTATGATGAACATCATGAATGGTGGAAAGCATGCAGATAACACAGTTGACTTACAAGAATTTATGGTAATGCCAGTTGGAGCAACTACATTCTCAGAAGCATTACAAATGTGTGCAGAAGTATATCATTCATTAAAATCAATACTTAAGAAAAAAGGTTTATCTACTGGTGTTGGTGATGAAGGTGGATTTGCACCTGACCTTGCTACAAATGAAGATGCAATAAAAATTATATTAGAAGCTGTAGAGGCTACTGGTTATGAAGCAGGAAAAGATATATTTATAGCTCTTGACCCAGCTTCAACTGAATTCTATAATGAAGAAACAGGAAATTACGAATTAACTGGTGAAGGAAGAACTTTAACTTCAGAAGAAATGGCAAATTACTATGCTGAATTAGTTGAAAAATATCCTATCATATCTATTGAAGATGGTATGGCTGAAGAAGATTGGGCTGGCTGGAAAGCATTAACAGATAAAATAGGGGATAAAGTTCAAATAGTTGGTGACGACTTATTTGTAACAAATACTAGCAGACTTATTAAAGGTATTGAAACTAAAACTGCTAACTCAGTACTTGTTAAATTAAACCAAATTGGTACTTTGACTGAAACTTTAAACACTATAGAAATGGCTGAAAGAGCTGGCTATACAGCTGTTATTTCTCACAGATCTGGTGAAACAGAAGATTCTACTATAGCTGATTTAGTTGTTGCAGTAAATGCTGGTCAAATCAAAACTGGTGCTCCTGCAAGATCTGAAAGAGTTGCTAAATACAATCAATTACTAAGAATTGAAGAAGAATTAGGTAGAGTAGCAGAATACAGAGGAATGAAAACATTCTACAATCTAAACAAATAATCTTGTATTAACGTCAAAATAAAGTTAAAATATTCAGTAAAGGGTAATCGTAGGATTACCCTTTATTTTGTATTAAAGTAATTTGGAAAATTTTCATTATCTAGATTTCATTGAAAATTTGATTTAAATGTGATAAAATTAACTTTGTTGAAATTAGAAAAATGGAATTTTTCTGACATATCATAGGAGGTATGTATATGCGTACGTTTTTAATTGTGGCATTAGAAATAGTTTCAGTGTTATTGATAGTATCTGTTCTACTGCAGCCAGGTAAAACTGAC
>DAOUPR010000273.1 GCA_030626065.1 Clostridium sp.
ATTGCAAATTGCTAATTTGTTTTGGTTTTGGTTTTGATTTTGATTTTGATTGTGCATTGTGCATTGTGCATTGTGCATTGCTATTGTTTATATCCAAGTTCTTTAAGCATAAAGGAACTATCTCTCCACTCTTTTTTAACTTTTACCCATAATTTTATATCAACTCTTTCTCCTAGAAACTTTTCAATTTCTTTTCTAGAATAAGTACCTATCTTTTTAAGCATACTACCTTGCTTACCAATTATAATTCCTTTATGGGAATCTTTTTCACACAAAATATTCGCTTCTATATTATACTTTCCATTATATTTTTTCATTGATAAAATTTCTACAGCAGTCCCGTGTGGAATTTCCTGTGATAAAAGTCTCAAAATCTTTTCTCTTACAATTTCAGATACTACAAATCTTTCTTGTTGATCAGTTATCATATCATCCGGGTAATATTTTGGTCCTTCTGGTATATATTTTACCATTAATTCTAATAGTTTAGAAATATTCTTTCCATTTTTTGCTGATATAGGTATTATTTCATCGAAAGCGAAGAACCCTGAATATTTCTGTAAAGTCTTAATAACCAATTCTTCTTTTGACTCATCAATTTTATTTAATACAAAAAATACTTTCTTATTTCCTTTTTTCAATCCTTCAAGAATCATTTCATCACCTTTACTCATTTCATCTGAGGGATTTGTCATAAATAAAACTAAATCTACTTCTTTAACTGAGTCTTCTGCCATTTTCACCATATACTCGCCTAATTTATGGCGAGGTATGTGTATGCCTGGAGTATCCACAAATATCATCTGATAATCTTCTGTTGTAAGTATACTTTGAATATTATTTCTTGTTGTCTGAGGTCTGCACGATACAATTGAGAGTTTTTCTCCCATTAATTTATTTGTTAATGTTGATTTACCTACATTAGGTCTTCCTATTATTGTTACGAATCCTGACTTGAACATAATTCCTCCTTAGAATCTAAATCTTCTTTTGTAAAAGCATACGGTAATATTTCTTTCAATTTATATACTTTATAATTATCTAAACTAGTAAATACAATAACATCACTATCTCTATCACCAAATTCACTAATTACTTGCCTACAAATGCCACATGGATAAGATAATTGTTTCAAATCTCCAACTATAGCAATTGCTTGTAATTTTTTTTCTCCTTCTGAAATAGCTTTAAAAATAGCTGTTCTTTCTGCACAACAAGTTGCTCCATATGATGCATTTTCAATATTGCACCCTCCATAGATATTTCCTGTACTTGTTAAAACAGCCGCTCCAACTTTAAAATTAGAATACGGAACATAAGCTCTCTCTCTATACTTTAGCGCTTCTTGCATTAATTTGCTATAATCCATAGTATTCCCTCCATATTTGTTGTGCATTTCTTTATTAGTAGTTAGATTATACCACTTTTGTTTTAGCCAAACAAATCAAAAATTAAAAGAGTTAATAATGTGCCAAATATAGCACCTACAATAACTTCAAATGAAGAATGCACTTCAGAATCAACTCTACTTTGAGCTATTATTACTGCAAGTAAATATGCAAGTACAATAACAATTGGTGTTTCTGTTAAAAGTGCAATAGTAGTTGCTATTGAAAATCCTATTGTACTATGTCCACTTGGCATACCTCCTTTTAAAGGCGTGCCTTCACCATAAATCGCTTTTACTATTATCGTGACAATAGACACAATAACTAAACATAAAAAAACCATATAAGGATTTGAATTCTTTATTTTTCTTATCATTAATACGGTAGGATCCTTAAGTCTATCTCCAAAAATCACAAAACCAACAAAAACAGAATTCAATGCCGCTATCAAAACAGCTCCTGCTGCAACATTCTTTGCAATTTTAGCTAATGGGTGATAATAATTGGTGGTAGCATCTATTGCCGCTTCAACAGCTGTATTTATCATCTCACAAATAAGTACCAATGTTATGGCAAAGGTTACAGCTATAAGATCTAGCCTAGATAAACCATAAAAAAAACACCCTATAAGAACTACTAATGTTGCAACCATATGTATTCTCATATTCCTTTGTGTTCTAACTGAATAAATTATACCTTCTAATGCATAATTAAAACTATCTGCTAACTTTTTTACATTCCTCTTCATATTCTCCCCACTTTTTTTCTTATAATGTACTTTGTTCAATTTGCAATGTGCAATTGCTAATTGGTAATTGCTAATTATCATTTTTAAAAATGACATACATCATCTGTATGCCATTTTTTAAAACCTTGTTATTTCAAATTTATTTAAAATTTCTTCTTCTCTTTTTCTCATAACTTTTTTATCTACATCTTCCATATGATCATATCCTAATAAATGTAATAAGGAATGAACACACAAATAACATACTTCTCTCTTAATAGAATGGTCAAACTCTATACTCTGTTCTCTAGCTCTTTGAAGTGAAAGTACAATATCTCCTAACACTAATTTCCCTTCATCTAAGTCATAAGGCATAAAAGTATAATTTACATAACAATCCTTAAAAACTTTTCCTTCTTCATAATCAAGTTGTGGAAAAGATAAAACATCTGTTTCTTTATCTATCCCTCTAGTATCACTATTGATATTTCTTATTTCATCATTATCAACATATATCAAACTAATTTCAGTATCTATCCTAACTTCTTCTTCCTTAAGAGCATACTCCAAAACACTCTCAATAACTTCATTCAAATCATTATCTACAACTTCTTTATCTTGTCTATTATCTATAAGAATCATTTTTCTTCTCCAATTTCTTTTCACTTTTATAAATGTATTTTTTCTATAATATATTATTTCATTTTAAAATATCTTTTAAATGCACAATTACAGATGATTTAGCAATGCTAAATCGATACCTAATTCAAAGATTTTCTGACCGCAGCGAAGAAAATCACCCTTCATTGCAAATTGCAAATCGGTTTTAATCTTTTAATCTTTTAATCTTTTAATCTTTTAATCTTTTAATCTTTTAATTGTGCATTGTGCATTGTGCATTTATCTTTTAACTGTGCATTGTCATTCTAACTATTTTATCGTTTTCTCAGAAGGATATTCAACTCTCTGATGATAAATTCCAGATAGAACTTTAAGAAAAGCCTCTCTTATTGCATTTAAATCTTTTAATGTCAAGTCACAATTATCAAGTTGATTTTCATTAAATTTACCTTTTATTATCTTGTTTACCATCTCTTCAATTTTACCTTGAGTTGGTTCTGTAATTGATCTTACTGCTGCTTCAACACTGTCAGCAAGCATTACAATAGCTACTTCCTTACTCTCTGGAATAGGACCCGGATACATAAAATCTTCTTCCTTAATTTCCTCTGGTTTTTCTGCAGTATTTTTAGCAGTAATATAAAAAAATTTAACTAAAGAAGTTCCATGATGCTGCTCTATAGCATCTCTTATAACTCCTGGAAGTCTATATTCTTTTGCAAGTTCTAGTCCATCCTTTATATGAGAAGTGATAATCAATGTACTCAAATTTGGGTTTATATTATCATGGGGATTATCTTTCCCTATTTGATTTTCGGAAAAAAACATTGGTCTTTTAAGCTTTCCTACATCATGATAATAAGCAGATGCTCTTGCTAAAACAGGATTACCTCCTACTCTTTCTGCAGCTAATTCAGAAAGATTAGCAACCAATACACTATGGTGATAAGTTCCCGGTGCTTCCATTAATAATCTTTTCTGAAGTGGGTGATTTGGATTTGATAACTCTAACAGTTTAATTGTAGTCACAATATCAAATGTACTCTCAAAAAACGGTAAAAACCCTATAGTTAATATTGATGACAACGTACTGCCAATAAAGGCTAACCCAGCTTTCTGTAAAATCTCTATA
>DAOUPR010000291.1 GCA_030626065.1 Clostridium sp.
CTCCTCAATATCTCCTTCAATAAGTCCTTGATAACCTCTGTGTATGCCTACAACCTTTAAACTATTAAATATTGCAGCCCTTGTAACAGCTCTAATGGCAGCATTCATGCCAGGAGCATCTCCTCCACTAGTTAAAACACCAATTTTTTTCACCAAATCACTCCTTATAAACATTCTTTTTAAAATATAAAAATTTATTTCGTTTCTATAGATAAAATTTGGTATGCAAATAGAAATTATCATCTATATAGAATGCATTTATAAATCTACATTTTGATTTTTTTGAATAGACAATGTTTCAAGCATATTCAAGGAATCAAAATGTAAAAGATTTATTGCAATTTCTATAGAAAATAATAATTTTATGCAGGAGAATAAATAATATTTCGATCTTTAATTTTTGTGTCTAATAATGAAATATAGTTAATTTTTATAAATATATTATATTTTATAATTGTAAATAGCATATTAATCTTGTTATTAATATACATTATTAATAACACTATGTGCTTCATCTGCTTCAGATTCAGGAACTAATAATTCAAACATAGTGTCATCCATTTTGCCGATCTGTTTAATTTTAACTAAAAATCCTTCTGAATTTAGCTTATCTTGTACAATTTGCGCTTCTTCTTCTTGGTGTGCAACATATATTACAGTCCACATACTAGCCTTCCCTTCCGAAACTTAATTTTGCTTTATATTTTAAATCATTTTTCATGAAATTTCAATAGAGCAAACTACACAATTATTATAGTATAATTTTTACAAATGAACTCCATAAAAATTTCTTTGGTCAAATTCTACACTCTTTGTTATAAAATTTTCTAACATGTTTTAATTTTATTTTTGAAATTGATGGATATATTAATAAATATTCATAAATCATAATTATGAAATTCCTTAATATAATTAAATATAACACTATTTATTATTCTCACAAAGGAGGTTTTCTATTGAAAGAAATTGTAAAAAAAATGATGACTGACCGAGGGGTGAAAATTGAAGATATTGCTAACCTGGTCTATTTTCTACAATCAAATTATTGTCAATTAACAATTGAAGAATGTATAAATAGCGTTGATAGAGTTTTGGGAAAAAGAGAGGTTCAGCATGCTATCCTAACAGGTATTGCTTTAGATGTTTTAGCAGAAAATGATACTCTTGAAGAACCTCTACTAAGCATACTAAAAAGAGATGAACCTCTTTATGGTATAGATGAAATACTAGCTTTAAGTATTACAAATATATACGGATCAATTGGTTTAACAAATTTTGGTTATTTAGATAAAGAAAAAATAGGTATTTTAAAAAAACTCAATGTTAAAGGTCCAAAGGTTCATACCTTTTTAGATGATCTGGTTGCAGGTATTGCAGCAGCTGCATCAGCAAGAATAGCCCATTCAAAAAGTGTCTAGCGTTATTTCTTAAGTATTCCTTAACAGATCTTTATAGAATCTTTACCAATAACTTCTTTTAGTTCATTGATAATCTCTTTATCAACCTTTACCCACAAATCTTTATCAGCTAATAATTTCACCTTTTCAGATTCAATATACAAATATACAGGAGTTTTACCCTTTCTTTTTTGAAGTATTTGTTTTATTTTATCTATTACTATCTTATTTCTATTCTTTAATTTAAGATACATTTTTTTATGTTTCCTTGAAGATGGTTTTCTTGTGCTTAAAATCAAATTAACTTTTTCTTCAGTAAGAGGAACTATGTTCTCTGCAATTATTTTTGGTTCCTCATCTTCTTTTAGATTTATCTTACCTACAACTATAATAATACTATCTTCATATAAATATTGGATGGATCTATCATAAACTCCTGGAAAGGCAATAACTTCTATAGTCCCAAACATATCTTCTAAGGTTAGAAAAGCCATCAAATTATTATTCTTAGTTGTTTTGTCTTGTTTTTTCATTACTATTCCTGTAATAATAATCTTTTGACCATCCCTTAGCCCTAATGAATTATTATCTTCTTGCATTTCCTTTAGATCATTAGAATTAGCAGTTGAAACTTTGTCAATCAATTCTTCATATTCTGAAAGTGGATGACCACTCAAATAAATGCCAAGAATTTCTTTTTCAAAGTTTAATAAATATTTATCTGGAAATTCTTTTACATCAGGAAGCACATCATTTTTGATAGTATCTGGCAGAGTCTCATCAAAGGTATTAAATAACGATACCTGACCCTCAATATTTCTTCTTCTATCTTGCTGTATTCCTTCAATTATTCTTTCATAGGCCGCAAGAAGACCAGCTCTGGTTACATTTAATATATCAAAAACTCCAGCTTTTATCATGCTTTCCACAGCTCTTTTATTTAATTCCCTAGTTTCTATCCTTTCACAAAAATCTATAAAACTAGTAAACTTCTTATTCTTTCTGGTCTTAACAATTGAATTTATAATACCATTGCCTACATTTTTTATAGCCAATAACCCGAATCTAATTTTGTTTTTAGATACAGTAAATTTTGCAAAGCTCTCATTAATGCTTGGAGGTAAAATCTCAATACCTAATCTTTTACAATCACCTATATATTGAGCTACCTTTGAAGAATTTCCCATTACACTAGTCATCAGGGCTGCCATAAATTCTACAGGATAATGCCATTTCAAATATGCAGTTTGATATGCCAAAACAGCATAACTTGCAGCATGACTTTTATTAAACGCGTACTTAGCAAAATCAATCATATCATCAAAAATTATATTTGCAATATCTTCACTTACGCCGTTCCTTACACATCCAGCTATTTCAATATTCTTTTCTTCATCTATTTTTCCATTTATAAAATAGTCTCTTTCCTTTCTCATTACATCCATTTTCTTCTTACCCATTGCTCGTCTTACAAGGTCACTTCTTCCAAAACTATAACCACCAAGTTCTCTAACTACTTGCATAACTTGTTCCTGATATACAAGGCAACCATATGTAACCTTTAGTATAGGTTCCAATTTAGGATGTAAATAGGTTACTTTATCTGGATTATTCTTATTTTGAATATATTTAGGAATGGAATCCATAGGACCAGGTCTAAAAAGGGATATTCCTGCTATAATATCCTCAAGGGACTCAGGCTTTAGCTCCTTCATAAATTGCCGCATCCCGGAGCTTTCAAGCTGAAATACACCTAGAGTCTCACCGCTGCTTATTAACTCGTAGGTTTTAGAATCATCATATGAAATTTTCTCTAAGTCAATATCTATCCCTCTATTATACTTAATAAGCCTTAAGGCTTCCTTTATTACCGTCAAATTACGAAGCCCAAGGAAGTCCATTTTTAGGAGCCCTAATTCTTCTAGCAGATTCATATTAAACTGTGTTGTCACATTATTATCATGTAAATATAGAGGTACATATTCGTCAACAGCTTTTTTTGATATAACTACACCAGCTGC
>DAOUPR010000039.1 GCA_030626065.1 Clostridium sp.
CCTCTTGCGGAGTTTGGATGATCTATCCATACAGCTCCAGAATAGTATGGGGTTAAACCGCAAAACCATAAATTCTTACTATCTGTTGAAGTACCAGTTTTACCTCTTATAGCTACTTTTTGTTTATAGGTACTCCAAATTCCAGAAGCAGTTCCACCGGATTGAGTAGGACCCTTTAATAAATCGTACATTATATATGCTGTTTGAGGTGAAATTACTTCTTCAGTTACAACTTTAGTTTCAAGTAGAACTTTACCCTCACTATTTACAACTTTAGTATAAAGTCTTGGCTCAGTATATTTTCCTTCATTTCCGAAGGTTCCAAAGGCATTAGCCATTTCGTATGTGTTAGAACCCCGGTATTGCTGACCTAAAGCAAGTGGTGCCATATCTTCATCAGATGGATATAATGTTAATCCAAATTTCTTTGAGTATTCAAAAGCAGTACTAACCCCTATTTGATCGACGATTTTTGTAGCTACAACGTTAATTGAGTATTTAAGTGCATTTCTTAAATTGACATATCCTCTATATCGTCTATTATCATTTTGTGGCCAGTCTGTGTCTTTACCGTATTTTCCAGCAACTGATGAAGTAAGAGGGGAATCTTCTACTACTGTTCCAGCTGTAAAAAGTTTTGTATCGATAGCAGGTGCATAAACAGTAAGAGGTTTAATACTTGAACCTGTTGGAACTTCAGCATCATAAGCTCTATTGTATGGGTCAGCGCCATAATCAAAACGTCCCCCTACCATAGCTTTAACTTCACCTGTATGATAATCGACAAGTGTAGCAGAAGACTGTGGTTGCATATTTCCATTTTTATCAATATATGTGTCAACAGGATAGTATTTAGGGTCATTTAATATTTCTTGGGTTTTTTCTTGAAGGTCTCTATCCATTGAGCTATAGATTTTTAAATTACCATTAACTAATAAATTATCTGTTTCATCTTTTGTAAGGTTATATTCATTCATCAAATCTTCTTTTACTTGAGCTACTAATGGTCGAGAATACCACTCATAGTTATAAACCTCTTCAAAAGATTTTGAACTAGAGATGATTTTATTTCCAAGCGAACTGTTTATGTCTATGCCTAAAACCATATAGTTATATTCTTCGTTTGTTAAAAAGCCATCTTCATAAATATCTGCTAGAATTGCTTCATCTACATACTTGATTTTTAACATACTTAGAGTCATACGAGCTGTATCAGCATTAAAAATTGATTCAGTAGATATATTATTTATTTTTGTTTTTAAATATTCAATAAATTCATTTTTATTTAAATATTGTTTTTCGGTATTCTGGAATATTTTGATAATATTTTGTGCTGTATCGTCATTATTTAGTTTTAATTCTGAAATAGCTAAATTATAGTTTTCTTCTGTAAGTATATTTTTACTATATAATGAAGACAAATCCTCTGCTGCAACAATATTTGTAAGCAATTGATTTTCTAAATAACTTACAAGTGTGTTTTCAGAAATTAATTTATCTACATCTTCCTGAGAAATAACTCCATCTTGTACTAAAAATCTAGAAGTATCTTTTGCAAGTATAACAACAGATTCTTTCTTATAAAGTTTAGAAACGTTATTGTTATAAATGTCTCTAATACTTATAGATGAATTGGGGTTTTCAGGGTCAGTTTTATAATCCATTAAATATAGATTAACTAGATTTTCATCTACGAGAGTAGGGTCAAGTTCAGCGTCTGTAATAGCTTTATCGTAAAAATCTTGAGTTATAAAGCCTTCTTTATACAATCTATAAAGATTTCTTGTTAAATTACTATTATTTAGTTCTTCTAGCAATTCTGTATATTGAGCTTCAGTTATGGCACCAGTTTTTTTCATTGCAGCAAGGACAACTTTTGTTCTTGTTATGTATTGAGGTTCTGATTCAACATTACTTGCAATTGGATACATTTTTTTCTTAGCGGATAGTGAGTACGGATAATAAATAGATGGACTTTGAGGTATACCAGCTATAAACGCACTTTCTAGTGTATCTAATTCTAGTGCTGCATTTTCACTAAAGCCAAAATATTGTATAGCAGCTGCTTCAACGCCAATTGCTTTTCCACCGCAATAAATTGTATTTAAATATGTTCTTAATATTTCATCTTTCCCTAATTGTTCTTCTAATTGATAAGCTAAGTAAATTTCTTGGAATTTTCGTTGTACTTTTTCAGAGAATGTATCACCAGGGTCTAGTAAAGTGTTCTTTAAAAGCTGTTGAGTAAGGGTAGAAGCACCTTGTAGAGTGCCATCTCTGTTTATAACTCCTAAGATATCTTGATAAAAAGCACCTATAATTCTTTTGGGGTCAATTCCTTGATGCTGGTAAAATCGTTCGTCTTCAATGCTTACTACAGCATTTTTTAAATCTTGTGACATTTCATCAATAGTTATTATATCTCTCTTTTTTTCAGTTATAATTTCATCCATTTCTTCGCCATCACTATCAAAAATTACAGATGGTTGATCAGTATTAATTACAATGGACATATCCAAATCTGGAGCTGATTTTATCATTGCAATGGTTATTCCACCGACAGCAGCACCGGAAAATAGAATAATTAAAAGAATTGAAAGTAATATTAATTTTAAAGCCATAAAACGCTTTTTCTTTTTTGGTTTTGGTACGGAATTATTATCTGCTCCGCTTTGCCCTTTTTCAGACATAAAAAAAGCCTCCTTAAATAAATTGTATATTTAAATTATACACTATTTTGCTATATTTGATAATATAACTTATAAATGATGTTAAAGGGTTAAAAAATAATTAAAATTATAAAAAATAAACAAATTGCTGAAGCAATTTGTTTATTCCCAATTAAAAACATAAGGTACATTTCTAAAGTAATCTCCGTAATTTAATCCATAACCTACAACAAATACATCATCAATTTCAAAACAACAATAATCAGGAACTAAATCAGTTTGTCTTCTAGATGGTTTATCAAGAAAAACACAAGTTTTAACAGAAGCTGCTCCGAGATTTTTTACATGATTTATTACAAAATTCATAGTGAAGCCTGTATCAATTATATCATCTACTATTAAAACATTCCATCCAGTAATATCGTCTGGTATATCTGATACTACTTGTACTTCACCAGATGACGTTTCGCTATGTCCATAGCTTGAAGTAGTCATAAAGCCGATTTTTACAGGAAGATCTATATTTCTTACAAGGTCAGCAGTATAAATAAAACTACCTCTAAGTAAAGAAAGAACATAGATTTTTTCTCCAGCATAATCTTTAGCTATTTGTCCACCTAAAATTTTGATTTTTGCTGTAATTTCTTCTTCAGATAATAAAATATTTCTCTTTTTGTTTTCCATACTAATCCTCCAAACCATAGATATTTACAATATCGTTTTTATAGTATAGAATAAAATGAAAGTTGTCAAGTATATGAAAAAGTTGACAATAAAATTAAAGTTTAGAAAGAGGTTTTATTATGATATATGGTAATGTTGAAGGGATTAGAAAAACAATTATAAATAGACTAGAAGAACTTTACGAATTTAAAATAGAAAAAGATGTATTAGTATCAGAAGAAGTAGTAGATTTGATTTGTGAAATTACTTCAATAATTAATAGAGAAATTAGTATTGCTATTGATAGACGAGGAAAGATAATTTTTGTAGCAATAGGGGATAGTAGTACAGTTGAACTGCCACAAATAGAATTAAAAGAAAAGAGATTATCAGGAGTAAGAATAATTCATACGCATCCAAACGGTATTCCATATTTATCTGAAATGGATATTTCAGCAATGCTGCAAATGAAATTAGATTGTATTGTAGCAGCAGCTGTTAAGGAAGATAAATTTTTTGCAGGAACAATAGGGTTTTGTAAGCTAAAAGAAGGGGAAATAACTTATGAAGAATACCCTAAACTAAGTAAGGAAAAATTTTTAAATTTTAACTTCTTATATAAGGTAGGAGAAATACAAAAGGATTTTAATAGTATATTAGTTGAAGAAAAAGAAATTGAAAAAGCAATTTTAGTTGGAATAGAAAACATGGAAAGTTTGGATGAACTAGAGGAATTAGCAAGTGCATGTGGTGTTAAAACACTTTCTAAAGTAATTCAAAATAGAGTGAAAATAGATACTGCTTTTTATATTGGTCAAGGTAAAGTGGCTGAAATTGCTGCACTTAGACAAAGAGAAGGAGCTAACCTTATTATTTTTGATGATGAATTATCTTCTTCACAATTAAGAAATCTTGAAATTTTTACAGGGACAAAAGTAATAGATAGAACATCGCTAATTCTTGAGATATTTGCGAGAAGAGCACAAAGCAGAGAAGCTAAAATTCAAGTTGAGCTTGCGCAATTAAAATATAGATTACCGAGATTATCAGGTATGGGAGAAGTTTTATCAAGAGCAGGTGCAGGCATAGGAACTAGAGGACCTGGTGAAAAGAAATTAGAAATTGATAAGAGACGTATAAGAGAAAGAGTATACGATTTAAATAAACAGCTTATTAAGATAAAAAATATAAGAGAGATACAAAGAGGCAGACGAAGTAAAGACAATATCCCTAAAGTATCCATAGTAGGATATACAAATGCAGGTAAATCAACTCTTAGAAATAAAATGGTTAAGCTTTACTCAAAAGATGAAGGAAATTTAGAAGGGAAAAACGTATTTGAGGCAGATATGCTTTTCGCTACGCTTGATGTAACAACTAGGGGAATAAGACTAAATGATAATAGAGTAGTAACTTTAACTGATACGGTTGGATTTGTACGTAAATTACCACATGATTTAGTTGAAGCATTTAAATCTACTTTAGAAGAAGTCGCGTTTGCAGATTTATTGATTCACGTTGTAGATTCCTCGTCAGAGAAGATATTAGAACAAATTGATACAGTTAATAAAGTGCTAGAAGAACTGGGTGTTAAGGACAAAAAAATGATTTTAGTTTTAAATAAAATTGATAAAGAAAAAAATGAAGAATTAGTTGAACAGGTAGAAAAACAGTATAGTAATTGCCCAATTTTAAAGATAAGTGCTATAAATGAATTGAATATAGATAAAGTCATAGAAGAAATAGAGAAAGGTTTACCGAATAATCTAAAAAAAGTTAAATTTATGATATCATATAGTGACCAGAGAATTGTTTCATTAATTCATAATAATGCCAATGTAGAAATGGAAGATTTTAAAGATAATGGAACAGAATTAGTGGCTTTAGTTGATAATGAGATTTATAATAAATATAGTGAATACATTATTGAAGAATTATAGTAAACAGTATAATAACGGTATTTGTAGAGTATTATATTATATATAAGGAAAAACTTGGAATAATTTAGGGAGTAAATATGAATGATAATTTAAACGAAATGGCTAATAAGTTAGAAAACATTAACAAGATAAGAGAAGAAATTATAAAATTAAAGTTGAATCCAGAAGGAAAACTTTATTTTGAAAATGATGTTGTACCCTTATTGCGAGTGCTTGAAATTTTGAGCTTTTCATCTGCAAATATTTCAAGCTCTGCATTGAATTTGAATTCTATCAATTCTTCTAAAAATTCGAAGATAAAGGATGCAGTAGAAATTGTTTATGATTTAAATGATTTAGTTGAAGATGTACTAGATGAATTAGATAAAAAATTTCATACTTTACTAGCGATTAGTGCAAATTGCTGTGATAAAAAATAATTCTATTGGAGCGATGATATGAAAGATAATATTATGAATTATCAGAAAGCCTTTAATATTGTAATTAGTAAATTACAAGAAAAAGAGAATATTTTAGCTGTGTTAGTTTTTGGAAGTATGATTACCGGAGATTTGTGGGAAGGATCCGATATTGATTTTTTTGCTATAGTTGAAGGTGAATTTACTCATATTAGAAACGTCTATACTGAAGAAAATGGTATTGCAGTTCATATAAAAATGATTAGTAAAAGAAAATTTATTGAAATTTCAAGTAATAATTCAATGGGTGGTTTTTTATATAGGATGATTATATCCTCAAAATTAATATTTTGTAAGGATAAAGAAATTACAAAGAGTTTTGATGAAAGAAGGTATCAACCAAATCTAGATAGACAAAAGTGGGATTTGGTATATTTCTCTAACTTAATTAAGAATATTGATTTATGTAAAAAATATATGTTCAATTCTGTTTTTCAAACAGCCTATTGTGAAACAGTACTATGTATGCAAAGGTACTCAAAATTGTATGTTAATCATTTAGGATACACTATCAGCAAAGATGCTTTAAGTGTATGTATGAATTTGAATGATAGTTTTAAAATTGTTGCTGATGATTTTTTTGATAGTAAAATGAAATTAGAGGAAAAAAGTAAAATGATTATTGATTATTTGGAAGAAGACATTTCGAAAAATATTAAGGAATATACTTCGGTCTTATTAAATTATATGGTTAGTAAAGATAGGTTTTTAAGTGCAGAAGATATTATGAATGATGATTTTTTCAAAAAATATGATATACATTGCGAACACTTATTAAATAAGCTATGTGAGTCTGATATAATTAAAAAGTCTAAAAGAGATTATAGATTTGAAAATACAAAGATTATTGAAGAAAATATATATTTTCTTTAGAGAGATGAAAATATGACTATAGTAAATAAATACAAATTTGAATTTGTACAAACTTCTCCTAAATATATTCAGATTTCTAACCACATAAAAAAGCTTATTGATAATGGAAAAATAGAGGATGGTGAAAAGCTTCTACCTATTAGAACTTTGTCAAAGATTTTAGAAGTCAATAATGTTACAGTAGTTAATGCTTATGAGAAGTTGGATTCAGAAGGGTACGCTAATAAAAAAATTGGTAGCGGCACTTATGCAAAGAAAAAAGAAGGAATCAAAAATATTTTGAAAGAATACACAGCTATGTATAAGAAAATTACTAGAGGTAATTTATCTAGTTATATTGATTTTACAGGTGAATCATCCTCTCCAGATTTTTTTCCGGCGTCTTCGTTTAAGTCTGTACTTAATAAGGTTTTAGATAGAGATGGCGCAGAGGCTTTTATATATCAAGATGTTTTGGGGTATAGAGGTCTTAGGGAAATCATAAGTGAATATTTTTGGGGCTTTACTGTTAATTTAGAGGATATATTAATTATTTCTGGCGCTCAACAAGGTATAGATATTATTGCTAGAGCATTATTAAATGTTAATGATAACATAATAGTTGAAAAGCCAACTTATGGTGGAGCTCTTAATGTTTTTAAATATAGGAAAGCTAATATATTTGAAATTGATATAAAAAAAGATGGTATTGATTTAGAATTGATGGAAAGAGTTTTGCAAAAACAAAGAATTAAATGTTTTTATATGATGCCTTATTTTCAGAATCCTACAGGATATAGTTATTCTTTAGATAAAAAGAAAAGATTATTACAATTAGCAGATATTTACGATTTCTATATAATTGAAGATGATTATTTATCTTACTTAAAATATGATGAAGAACTACCTTATAAGTCTTTGAAATCTATGGATGAAAATGAAAGGGTAATTTATATAAAAAGTTTTTCTAAAATATTTTTACCGGGGATTAGATTAGGATATTTGATTTCACCTGATAAATTTAAAGATCAAATTCAAATGCATAAAATTAATACTGATATTACTACTTCTAGTTTAATGCAGAGAGCATTAGATTTATATATTAGAGAAGGATATTGGAAAAAGCATATTTCTTATTTAAACAATGAGTATAAAAATAGATATAATTATTTAATAAGAGCAATTGAAAATTCACTTAGTGAATATATTCAGTGTTTTTCTACTAAAGGTGGCTTAAGTGTTTATTGTAAAATTAAAAATGAGGTTAGTTCTATTGATTTATTTAAAGAATGTAGTAAGAATAAAGTTTTAATCACCCCTGGAGTTATATATTATTTAAATCATAAGGATGGTTTGAGTTATTTTAAATTAGGGTTTTCAAAGATTGAATATGAAGAAATAGATAAAGCGCTAAATGTTATAAAAATGGTATTAGAAAAAGAGAGTGATAAATTATGAAAAAAGGGTTGCTAAATGTTGATTGGAGAAATATTTCAGATTTTAGTTCAGCAGAAATAAGTTATTTTCTTTTTCTTGAAGGAAAGAATATAGAAACTATAGCCTTAATTAGAAATATAGGCAGAGAACAAATTCAGAAACAAATAATCGAAGGGAAAATAAAATACCGTTATCTTCTAAAATCAAAGCAACCGATAGATTTAATTAGGGAAATTGATGCGGCTCCTAAAATTGATAGAAAACAAATTTTAGAGATGTTAAATGATAATAATAAAAATGAATTGATTTACTTTATTAGTGAGAATTATGTAGATATGACTGTTACCGAAAAAATAAGAGCGGTATGGATAATCGGCGAATTGAAATCTTTATATTGTAAAGGAATTTTAGTTAAAGCTTCGGTACATAAATTAGTTAATGTTAGAAGGATGGCGATTTCTGCTATGACGAAGATAAATAATCCTTATTTTGAAAGTGCACTAATTAGAACTTTAAATGATAGTAATCCTCAAGTTGTAATGTATTCAATAAAAGGGCTTATTAATTTAAAAAGTTATAAGGCTAAAGGAAAAATTATTCAAGTCTCAGAAAAGTGGAATAAAGACTACATTACTAGAACTGCAAATGACTATTTTACGTCTATTAAAAGTAAAGATATATATTGAGATATATTACTTTATAGGGTATCTATTGATAGAATTTATCTAGTTCTAAACATAGTGGGCTTGATGAGTGTCGAATATGAATAAGTTGTAGTTGAAGAAGTTTATTTATAGTTTAATAAGTTTTTTTAGTCAGGAGTGAATAAATGGAGTATTTTACAATACTAGAAGAAGCAGAAGATGAATTTGAAGTTAAAAAATCAGTTTTTATTGGATATGTAAATAGAGTAGCCTGTGAAGAAGAAGCGATACAGTTTATAAATAGTATAAAGGCTAAAAATAAAGATGCTAGACATAACGTCTACGCTTATGTAATAGGGGAAAATAAAGGCGTACAGAGATACAGTGATGATGGTGAGCCAAAGGGAACAGCGGGAATACCTATCTTAGAAGTATTAAAGAGAAAAAATTTGACAGATGTAGTGATTGTAGTAACGAGATATTTTGGTGGGATTTTGTTGGGAACAGGTGGACTTGCAAGAGCTTATTCAAAAGGAGCTACCATAGCTATTGAAGCGGCAGGCATTGTAGAAAAGGTAGTAGGTGTAAAGTGTGAAGTTATATGTTCATATGAATTTTTGGGTAAAATTCAATATATATGTGATACAAATAAATGGTATATTGAGAATATTCAATATGAGGATAAAATAAAGATATATTTATTTTTAATGAAAAAAGAAATAAATAATTTTAAAAATGAAATTACTAGAATTACGTCAGCAAAGGCAGTTGTTAATGAAGAAAAAGAAAAATACTTTTTCAAAAAAGAAAATAGATTATATTTAGAAGGAAATATTTAACCTTTCTTGATAAATTGTTGTATTTATAATAAAATGTACTTGTAGTTTATAAAAAAGAACTGCATAATAACTAGAGATATTTAACATATTTTAGAACGGGGGATCATAATGTCAGGACATTCAAAGTGGAAAAATATCGCCGCTAAAAAAGGCAAGAATGACGCAAAAAAAGGGAAAGTATTTACTAAAATAGGAAGAGAACTTATAATTGCTGCAAAACAAGGTGGTTCAAGTCCAGAAACTAATGCAAGATTAAGAGATGTAATTGCTAAAGCAAAAGCAGCTAATATGCCTGGTGATACAATTCAAAGAGCTATAAAAAAAGGTGCAGGAGAATTGGAAGGCGTAAATTACGAAGAGTTTGGTTATGAAGGATATGCCCCAGCAGGTGTTGCCGTAATGGTAGATATTCTAACAGATAATAAAAATAGAAGTGCAGCTAATGTTAGATATTATTTTGATAAATATGGTGGGAACTTAGGAGCTAACGGTTGTGTATCTTATATGTTTAATAGAAAAGGACAAATTATTATAGAAAGACAAGAAGAACACGATGAAGAAGAATTGATGATGATAGCTTTGGAAGCTGGAGCAGAAGATTTTGTTGCTAGTGATGAGGTGTTTGAAGTAATTACTGACCAAGGGGAATTTTCAAATGTAAGAGAAGCACTTGAGGAACAAGGATTTGAATTTTTATCTGCAGAGATTACAATGATACCAGATGTTATGGTTTCATTAGATATGGAAATGGCTGAAAAAGTGCAAATATTAATTGATAAGCTTGAAGATGACGATGATGTACAGAACGTGTACCACAATGCGGAATATCCGGAAGATTTCGAAGGATAAATCTAGTGGTATTGTATGTAATATAACTTAGGTGTTTTTAAATCTCGCATATTTTCTAATATGCGAGATTCTATCTTCTAGTATAAAAATTAGAAAAAAGTCCATAATATTACTACAGGAGTGATATTATGAGTAAAAAAATTATGAACTTTTTTTTTCTTTCTGTTGGTGTTTTTTCAGTGTTTTTAATTGGATATCTTATGGGAAGATATGATGATAATATTTTTGAAAATGCTATTAAAGAAGATAATTACAACTCTCAATTAGTAGAAGACTTGGGAGAAACTAAACCAACTATGGTTAATTTAAATAATTATGAAATAGTTGGTGACTCGGTTATAGAATTTAGGATTAAATGTGCTGATAATAAATGGAGAATTGAAAGGATAGAGTCGCTTTCTTGTTTAGGCTTGGATGGAGCTACTATTAGCGAAATAAATGCCATGTATGGAAATCTTGGTTATGTAATAAGAGAAGTCAATAGCAATAAAATAGTTGTTGAAAGAAATTCAGCTAAATACTATCCTAATAAATATGTAATTGCTATGGAGAATGGTGACTTGATTATATGTAAAAGTGGAGAGAATGGTGAAATTTTTGATTTGAATGGAGAGTACATAAATCAAGATGAATATGGGAATACAGGTATAAATATAAAAGTATATGAGATTGAAGATGACTATATTATTAAGATAATAACAGGAAGTGAGGAAATACAATTTAATACTATTGATGAGGCATTAGCTAAAGTGACTGAAATTATTGAGAGTAATAAATTACCATATAAAAATTTAGAATGAAGATTCATAACGCGTTGAATATAATTATATGTTGTGATAAAATTGGGTTATAATTTAATAATTAGTTTAATTAAAATAAAGTACAATAAAAAATACACTGATAAACAATTGGAGGATGGGTGAAAATGAAAAAAAAGAGAATAATGTTAGTCATTGTTGCTTGTGTATTGGTAGCGAGTACATATGTAACACCTAAGTATGTTTTGGCTACAGAAGAAAAAACGGAGAGATTGTCTGGGAGTAACAGATATACAACATCTCTAGAAATAAGTAAAGAAGGCTGGAATACGTCTAATAATATTGTAATTGCTACTGGAGAAAATTATGCAGATGCTTTATGTGCTGTACCATTCGCTGGAAGTAAAGATGCTCCGATTATTTTAACTCCTAAAAGAGAATTGATTAGTGAAACTGTAAATGAAATTAAAAGATTAGGAGCTAAGAATGCATATATAATTGGAGGAGAGGGTGTTGTATCATCCAATATTTCTAATCAGTTAAAATCTTTAGGTTTATCTGTAACTAGATTTGGAGGTAAAGATAGGTATGAAACTTCTGTTAAAGTAGGGGAACAATTACCTACTAGCAACGGAGCTGTATTTGTAACAGGCTCGGGTTTTGCAGATGCTCTTTCTATTGCGCCTATTGCTGCAGAAAAAGGTATGCCAATATTATTGACTCCAAAGGATAATTTAAGTTCATATGTTTCTAATTTTATTAATGGGAAATCTATACCTAATTCGTATGTTATTGGTGGGACAGGCGTTATAAGTGATTCTGTAAAAAATAAATTATCTAATCCTACAAGAATTGGTGGGAAAGATAGATATGAAACAAATTTTAATATAATTAATCATTTTCAGAATGATATATCATTCGGCAATGTATATGTGGCTACAGGTCAAAATTTCCCTGATGCACTATCAGGAGCTGCTTTAGCTCCAAAATATAACTCACCATTAATTTTAGCTTCAGATTCGTTATCTTCAAGTATGGAATCATTTCTTAGTTCAAAGGGTGTGGGTAAAGCATACATATTAGGAGGGTCTGCAGTTGTAAATGATTCAATAGAAAATAAAATGAGTACTTATTCAGGTGGATATTTGGAAGTTGTATCGGTAGAATAGAAACAATGAAAATAAGAGCGATTTGATGCTCTTTTTTTTATTGTATATTAAGAATATTGATTATTAATTAAAGAGTAGTTTAATACAATTCTTGATTAAAAACCTTTTTAATGGTAAAGTATATTAAGGTTATTGTAAATGGAGGAATTTGATGTACGAATATATACAAGGAATATATATTGGACTTAATAAGGACTATATCATTGTAGAAAATGGAGATATTGGATATAAAATCTTCACTTCAGGATATACTATAAGTTCATTACCTAAGAATAGCGAGAAAATCAAACTATTTATAAGACAAATTGTTCGTGAAGATTTTATAGGTTTATATGGGTTTTTAACTATGGAAGAAAGAGAAATGTTTGATATGCTATTAAATATAAATGGTGTTGGTGCAAAAGCTGCTTTGTCTCTTTTGTCTATTAGTAATGTGAATAATTTAAAATTATCCATTATAAACAGTGATATAGATACAATAATTAAAGCTCCTGGTATTGGTAAAAAAACTGCACAGAGAATAATTTTAGAAATGAAAGATAAGTTACATATAAACGAAGAAGATTTTTCAAGTGAAGATATTAATAATATCAAGTTTAATTTGGGTAAAGAAAATAATTATATGGATGCTTTGGGTGCTTTGGTTGGTCTTGGATATTCTGAAGCAGAGTCTAAGCGAGTTTTAAAGAAAATTAGTTTGGATAAAGAACTTGAGGAAATAATAAAAGAATCTTTAAAGTTATTAATTAAAATGTGATGTAAGGTGATATGATGGAAGAGAGAGTAGTAACTTCGGAGTATTTAATAGATGATGAACCTGAACTATCTTTAAGGCCTAAAAATCTCAAAGAATATATAGGACAAAAGAAAATAAAAGATCGACTCGGTATTTTTATAGAAGCAGCAAATAAACGAAAAGAAGCTTTAGATCATGTCCTTTTATATGGACCACCTGGCTTAGGTAAGACGACGCTAGCAAATATTATTGCTAATGAGATGGGTGGAAACTTGAAAGTAACTTCAGGGCCAGCCATTGAGAGAGCAGGAGATTTAGCTGCAATATTAACTACTTTAAGTGATAATGATGTGTTATTTGTAGATGAAATTCATAGATTAAATAGGTCGGTAGAAGAAATTTTATATCCTGCAATGGAGGATTTTGCTCTTGATATAGTTATTGGTAAAGGAGCGGCGGCTAAATCAATAAGATTAGACTTACCCAAGTTTACTTTAATTGGAGCTACAACAAGAATAGGTCTTTTAACATCTCCATTAAGAGATAGATTTGGGGTTTTAAATGCAATGGACTTTTATTCTGAAGAAGAGCTTAAACAGATAATAACGAGGTCATCGCAGATATTTTCAATGGATTTAACTCCTGAGGCGGCTTTGTTAATTGCAAGAAGATCAAGAGGAACTCCAAGAATAGCTAATAGAATTTTAAAAAGAGTAAGGGATTATTGTGATGTAAGGTGTGAAGGGACAGTTGATGTTAAAACAGCTAATGAGGCTTTAGAGTTTTTAGGGATAGATGAAGAAGGATTCGATAGAATTGACCTTAAAATTTTAGAAGCTATTATTGATAATTTCAAAGGGGGACCTGTAGGTATTGAAACTTTATCATATTTTATTGGCGAAGAACTTGATACAGTACAGGATGTATACGAGCCGTACTTGCTCCAAAGAGGATACATCGTAAGATTACCTAGAGGAAGGAAGGCAACTGAAAAGGCTTATAGACATTTGAAAAGAAGTTTACATAAAGAAGAATAGGAGTGAGTAACTTGAAAGTTAAAGATTTTGATTTTGATTTACCTCAAAACTTAATAGCTCAACACCCATCAGAAAAAAGAGATCATTCAAGACTGATGGTTGTGAATAAAGAGAATGGAGAAATCGAACATAAAATATTTCTAGATGTTATAGATTATTTGAATTCAGGCGATTGTTTAGTTCTAAATAATACAAGAGTTTTGCCTGCAAGACTGTATGGAATTAAAGAGGGTACAGGAGCTAAAATAGAATTTTTACTTTTAAAAAGAATAGATAAAGACAGATGGGAAACTTTGGTTAAGCCGGGAAAAAGAGTAAAAATCGGAACGCGTATAAGTTTTGGTGAAGGAAAGTTAATTGGGGAAATAGAAGAAGTTAAAGATGATGGTAATAGAATGGTGCGATTTTATTACGAAGGAATATTTGAAGAGGTGTTAGACGAATTAGGACAGATGCCACTTCCACCATATATTACGGAAAGATTAGAAAATAAAGAAAGATATCAGACAGTGTATTCTAAGGAAGTTGGATCAGCAGCAGCACCTACAGCTGGATTGCATTTTACAAAAGAACTTTTGAAAGAAATAGAAGAAAAAGGCGTAAAAATAGCGTATGTTACTCTTCATGTAGGTCTTGGAACTTTTAGGCCTGTTAAAGTAGAAAACATTGAAGAACACGATATGCATTCGGAATATTATATACTTGATAAAGAAAATGCTGAAAGAATAAATGAGTGTAAAAAGAATGGTGGTAATATCATATCTGTAGGAACAACATCTTCAAGAACTCTTGAATCAATTGCGGATGAAAATGGATTAGTAAAAGAACAATCTGGATGGACTAATATATTTATATATCCAGGATATAAGTTTAAAATTGTTGATAAATTAATTACTAATTTTCATTTACCTCAATCGACTTTACTTATGCTTGTAAGTGCTTTGTCGAAACGTGAGATAATGATGAATGCATATAGTGTAGCTGTAGAAGAAGAATATAGATTTTTTAGTTTTGGAGACGCAATGATTATAAAATGATACGTATGCTGAAAGGGTGAATAGCTTGTATAAATTACTTAATACTGATGGTAAGGCAAGAAGAGGAGAGTTTCATACGCCACATGGAGTCATTCAAAC
>DAOUPR010000269.1 GCA_030626065.1 Clostridium sp.
ACAACTCAAATCTTCTTTTGATTTGATGTTGGTCACTTAGTATCTTCATCAGAGAACAGAAATCTTGATTTCTTGTGAATCACTTAGTATCTTTTATAGTCGTGAATCATATACAGTATTTCTTACCTTAATTTACAATCAAAGAAGTGCTGCATATCTGAACAGCAAGGATAATTATTAAAATTCATAGTACCATTTCTTTCAGATTAATTATTTTCAATTTCTTCAATCCTCTCACGATATTCATCTACGTTTTTTACAGAACCCCTATTCATATCATGCTTAAGCTTTCTTTTTTTATAAGGAAGAAAAATTATATCAAAATCATATCCTTCAGGATATAACTTCTCTCTTTTTAAATGAAGTCTTAATCTTTTATTTTTTACTTTAATAAATTCATTCTTTACTAATACAGTAACATACCCATTATCATCTTCAGGTTCATACACTACTCCCTTTTCATTGTTATTTCCAATGATTACTGTGTCTCCCTTTCTATAATCTGATGTTTTCGGTTTCTGCATTATTTGTGATGTCTTTTTCTTCTTTTTCTGTAGCTTTAAATTGCAATTTTCAATTTCGAAACTTATTTTACTATCAGAACTTCCATCCCTGTTTTGAATATACTTCCTTGCTCTATCAAGAACTTTAGGCTTCATTCCAAGTTTTTCAGATATCCATAAAGCATTACTCTTGCCAGCTTTCCCTATAGATAATTTATATAAAGGCTTTAAAGTTTCTGAATCAAATTCCATACATGCATTTTCAAATCCTTCATGCTGATCGGCAAAATCTTTAATTTCTCCATAATGCGTTGTTGCTACAGTCACAGCACCACATCTATACATGTCGTCCAATATAGCCGCTGCTAGTGCTGCACCTTCTGATGGATCTGTTCCAGTCCCTATTTCATCTAAAATTATCAAAGTAGAAAATCTTGCTTTGTTCATAATTTGTATTATATTTTTCATATGTCCTGAGAAAGTACTCAGAGATTGTTCAATGCTCTGATTATCTCCAATATCAACAAATATCCTTTCATATATTGCAATTTCAGTACCTTCTTTTGCAGGAATATGCATCCCAGATTGAACCATTAGAGTTAGTAGCCCTATTGTTTTTAGTGCTACTGTCTTACCTCCTGTGTTTGGACCTGTAATGACTAATGTTCGGTAGTTTTCACCAATCCCAAAGTCTAATGGTACAGCTTCCTTTCCTAACAAGGGATGCTTTCCCTTAACGATTTTAATAAAGTCATTTGTATTTACATTTGCTTCTATTCCATCAATAGAGTTACTATACCTACCCTTAGCAAAGACGAAATCATATTCACCCATAACTTCTAGATTTATTTTAATTTCTTTCAAATGCAGTCCAATATATCCGCTAATTGAGGCTAATATTTGGTATTCCTCTGCTTCCTCCTGTGATTTTAAAATGCTTAACTCATTACTAAGCTTAGTTATAGAAGATGGTTCAATAAATACTGTTGAACCTGTAGCTGATGCATCTACAATCACCCCATCTATTTGATTTTTATAGGAGGACTTAACAGGGATTACGTATCTATCATTTCTCTTGCTTACAAAAAAGTCCTGGATATATGTTTTGTACTTAGACGAATGAAGCATATTTTGAATTTTCTGTTCTATCTGTTCCTCCGTTATTTTAATTTTTCTTCTTATTTTTGCAAGCTGACTACTTGCTTTACTACTTACTTTACTACCCTCTATTGATGCTTCAATTTCACCTTCAATTTCAGGAAACTCAGAAATATTGTACCTATAGCTACTTAAATTTGGCGCTACATATTCTTGATTAATCATAAACTTTTTCATTTTACTACATCCCCATAAAAAGGATGAGACCTTAGCTAAATCATTCGGATATAAAATCCCACCTTTCTGAATCTTTAATAATAGATCTTCAATATCATGTAATCCATGTAGTGGTAAATGAGATGACCTGTTTAGAATATTCTTTGCTTCTGTAGTCAACTCTAAAGAAGTTTGAATAGCTTTCAAATTAGTAGAAGGCTGAAGCTTATCTACCAACTTATTACCTAGTTCACTTAATGTAAATTCTTTTAGTTTGTCTTTAATTTTCTGATATTCTAATGTTTTATAAGTTTTTTCAATCATGATGTACCTCCTCTGTTTTAGCAATATATGCAAAAAAACTGCGAGTAAACAACTACCCACAGTTTTCAAAAAAATTAAAATATAACTAATAATTTAGTTAATAATTTTCACTACAAAAACAAATAAAACCGTGAAGCAAAATCCACGGGAATAAGTATATAATAATCAAAAAAATATTAGAGTAATTATTATATTGTTGGGAAATTGTCTTAATTACACTGACAGCAAAAAAACATACATTAATAAAGGTATACTTATTCTAGCTAAAAGTACCCCTTTAAATACAAACATAGCTGTCATTATTTAATTGCCTTTAATTAAGAACAACCTCACTCACAAAATTCTCTCCTTTACTAAAAATCTATTTACATTGTACAATAGTATACCTAATATGTCAATTATTTCATTAAAATAAGTTAAAGATTACTTTTAGTCTTTTGCAATTTCATTAAAATACCCAAATTTGGTATAATAGAATATGTTCATTAACGTTATCATATAAGGAGCGGTAAAATGGAAGTAATAATAAATAAAATAAATGAAAATATCTATATCCCAAATGCTATCAACTATAAGATATCAGGTAAAAAAATATGTTTTTTTGATATTGAAACTACTGGGTTTAATGGAAAAAAGGATAAGATTATTTTAATAGGCTTACTGTATATAGAAAAAAACTCTATAGTAATCAAACAGTTTTTTGCTGAAAATATTGATGAAGAAAAAGAGTTACTATTAAATTTCAAAAATGATATATCAAAATTTGACGCTTTTATCACTTATAATGGTGATAGCTTTGATATCCCCTTTTTAAATGAAAAATACAAAAGCTATAATGTTGACTTCTCACTTAATAAATTAAGAGGAATTGATTTAATCAAAGTGATTAGAAAAAATAAAAAAATACTTGAATTAGATAACTGTAGTTTAAAAACTGTAGAAGAAAAACTAGGTCTCAGAAGAGATGATAAAATAACAGGTAAAGATAGTGCAAAAATGTATAAATCATATATTAAAAATAAAAGTTTGGTATTAAAAAATACCATCATAAAACATAACTACGATGATATTTTTTATCTACCTAAGATATTAAGAGTGTATGATTTAGTTGAAAATCTAAAAAAGATTAGCTTTAATGTAAATATGGATGATAAAAAAATAGAAGTAACCTTTAACATAGATTTTCTTACACTAGATAAAGATACACTTTCAATAGTAGGCACTACTTCTGCCCTTAATTTATGTGATCAGATTTACTATAACGAAAATTATACTTTTAATTGGAATCCTATTGAAGGAAGCATCCAATATTCTTTTCAAATACATGATGGATTATTTTCGGACGGGAAAAAATGTGTATATATTGATAAAAATGATTTCCCTCTTGTTCTTAGTTCTCTTGATATTACTAATTACAATGTTCCAAGTAATATCATTATTTTAAAAATAAACAATGATTATATTACTAACAATCTAAGAAATATCTTAGAAGATATGTTGCTAGAAATTTTCAGAAAAGTGTTTTAGTGAACTCGTTTTGCTAAAGCTAAACATCGAGACTTAGGTTGAAAATTCTACTCTCACCTAAGTATAAGAAGCTGTAACACCCACTTATAAAAGTAAGTATCTAATGATTTTAGATCAAATTCTAAAACTTCTATAAAAAAATGTCCGTCATATAAATATGACGGACATTTTTTATGGTGCCCAGAGGCGGAATCGAACCACCGACACGGGGATTTTCAGTCCCCTGCTCTACCGACTGAGCTATCTGGGCATAAATGGTGGGCCTTCAGGGATTCGAACCCCGGACCTACCGGTTATGAG
>DAOUPR010000222.1 GCA_030626065.1 Clostridium sp.
AGTTAGTGTTAACTAGAGTGAACCCTGTCCATTTAGGAGGGGGCCATCCGACAATTAAGTTCAAGGGATAAGTTCAAAGGATAAGTAAATAACAATGCACAATGCACCATGCACAATGCACAATCAAGTTCAAAGGATAAGTTCAAATGATAGGTAAATAACAATGCACAATTATGAAAGATTTTCTTTCATTTGGTCAGAAAATCTTTAACTAAATAGTAGATTTTGCGTAGCAAAATCATCCTAAATTGCTAATTGCAAATTGCAAATTATTATTTAAACTAAACTAATTTATAAAGCAATAGTTTAAATATAAACATTACTATAAAACGAACCTTAAGAAAAAGTACATATTTTTATTCATTTTTGTAAATAATATGAATTATCAAATATAATGGAGGATTTAAAATGACATTTTTAAGATGGATAGGTGGTTTTGTTGTTTTATTTTGGTTAATAGGTTTAATCTTTAGAATTGGAGGCGCTTTGATTAATTACTTACTAATCGTAGCTGCAGTAATATTTATTATTGATGCTTTGTTTGGAAAGAAAAAAATAATGTAACTAACCATCACATATACGTGAGGAGAGAAAGCTTTAGTTAAGCGAATATTATGAATTTAGTAAATGGTAATACATATTGGGATAAAATCAATAACAATCTAAAAGGTTATCCTTCTCTTAACAAAAACATTGATTGTGATGTTGTAATTGTTGGTGGTGGGATTACTGGTTGTCTAATGCTTTACTATCTAACAGAGTATTCAATAGATGCTGTGCTTATCGAAAAAAACACTGTATGCAGTGGAAGCACTTGCGGCAGTACTGGTTTACTACAGTATGAAATAGATACTGATCTTATAAAACTCTGCCACATGGTTGGTAAAAACAAAGCCGTTAGAGCCTATAAACTCTGTCAAAAAGCAATAGACGATATTGAAAGAATTATTGGAAATATCAATGGTATCTGCAACTTTGGAAAAAAAGATAGTCTTTATTTATGTTCTAACAAAATGGATGAAGAAAATCTCAAGAAAGAATATGAAACTAGGAAAAAATACGGATTTGACGTAGAATTACTTGAAAGAAAAGATATTGAAAAACTGTACTCTTTCACTTCTGAATGTGGGATATATTCCAAAATTGGTGGGCAAATTGATCCTATTAATTTTAGCAATATCCTATTAAAACATTGTTTTAAAAAAGGTGCTCGGATTTACGAAAACACAAAAGCAACTAGTTTTGATTTTTATTCTAATGATGTAAAAATTAATACATCTACAGATAGCTACATAAAATGTAAAAATTTAATCCTTTGTACTGGATACAACTCTAGTTCAATAACAGAAAAGAAAAAGTTAGTAACCTTGAACTCTACCTACTCAATAGCCACAAATAAAATTAATGATTTTTCTTCGTGGTATAATAAATCTTTAATATGGGAAACTGCAAGGCCTTACACATATATCAGAACAACTTCTGATAACAGAATCCTAGCTGGCGGTTTTGATGACAATTTTACTGATTTTCAAAGACGAGAAGCAAATTTAAAATTCAAATCTCAATACTTAATAAATAAATTAAAATCATTATTCCCACAAATGAATGATATAACAGCATCCTATTCCTGGGCTGGAGTTTTTGGTGAAACCAAAGATGGATTACCCTATATAGGAAAACATCCAGAATACCCAAATACCTACTTAAACTTAGGCTTCGGTGGAAATGGAGTAGCATATAGCGTTATTGGAGCCCAAATTATTAAAGATCTAATTTTATATAATAATAACCCAGATGCTGAAATATTTTCTTTTGATAGATAGTCTTATTAATACATTTTTTAATGCACAATTTACAATGTACAATTAAGGATGATTTTGCTACGCAAAATCGACTATTTAATTAAAAGATTAATTAAAAGATTTTCGAAGAATGAGGAAATTATACATTATTTCACACTTCACTCTTCACATTTCACACTATTATAAATAAAATATTATTATTGAAACAATACTTTATAAATCAACAATTCTTTAAAAAATAGCCTAATCTAAATATAAACAGCAAACAATAAAGCAGTAAGTATTTGTACACATACAAACACTTACTGCTTTTATTCTTTTAAAAATTCCAGAAATATTTTAGCTCCGCTAAAATATTTCTTCCTTAATTGTGCATTGTTCATTGTGCATTGTGCATTGAATTAATATTGTGCATTGTGCATTGTGCATTGTGCATTGAATTAATATTGTGCATTGAATTAATTTTTCCGTTTCTCAATAACTATTAAAAAAGGTGGATTATTAATTTGATTCATAAAACTAATCCTCGCAACGTTATATTGCTTTTGATTAATTTTCTGTACAAATTCTTCTACAGCGTTCTTTTCTTTTGCTCCTTCAGGATGTCCAGGATATATAACAATAAGAATCTTACCTTCTTTTTCAATTAACTCCATAGATTCTTTTATTGCAGTAATAGTCGTATCTTTTTTAGTTGTTATTTCGTGATTTCCTTTTGGTAAATATCCTAAATTAAAAATCACTAGCTTAACTTTCTCTGTACTGATATGCTGTTTTATATTTTCATGCCCATCTAATATCAAATTTACTCTATTTTCAAGTTTTAGGTCTTTTAACTTTTTTTCTGTATTTTCCAAAGCATCCTTTTGAACATCAAAGGCATAAACTTTCCCATTCTCTCCAACAAGCTCTGAAAGTAATACAGTATCATTACCATTTCCCGCTGTAGCATCTACTACTATATCTCCCTCTTTAATAAATCTATGACAGTAATCTCTAGCAATATTCATAGCATTTGTAAAATACAATTTCTATCAACACCCCTTTATAGAAGTGTGTAGTGTGGAATGTGAGGTGTGCAATTGTTGGAAACCTTAGGTTTAATTCAAAGAGTTCCGAAGAATGAGGAACTCATCCATCATTTCACACTACACTCTTCACACTTCACATTATCTCTTGACCGCAATTGTGCATTGCTCTATAACTATTTACTAATACCCGCTAAGACTAAGCCTGCATTATGCTCAAGTGCCCATCTTACGCCCCAATCCGATGTAAATAATAAAAGGTCTCTATCTTTAATATCTCGTACAAGCTTAGTATCTGAAGTTATACTTAGTTTCTCAGGAGCTTTATCCCATTCTTCAATCCATCTTACATTTGTAAATGGTAATCTATCCATTTTTATTTCTACGTTATATTCATTTTTAAGTCTATATTCTAGCACCTCAAATTGAAGTACCCCAACAACTCCTACAATAATTTCCTCTATACCTATAAATAACTCTTTAAAAACTTGGATTGCTCCTTCTTGAGCTATTTGATTAATTCCTTTTATGAATTGTTTTCTTTTCATTGTATCTACTGTTCTTACTCTAGCAAAATGCTCTGGTGCAAATGTAGGTATACCTTCATATTTAAATTTGTTCTTACTTGTACATAGCGTATCTCCAATACTAAATATACCTGGATCAAATACTCCTAAGATATCTCCTGCATATGCTTCTTCTACAACAGCCCTATCTTGTGCCATAAATTGTGTGGGTTGAGTAAGCTTAATTTTTTTATTTTGCTGAACATGAAATACATCTTTTCCTGCCTCAAACTTACCAGAACAAACCCTCATAAATGCAATTCTATCTCTATGAGACTTATTCATATTAGCTTGAATTTTAAATACAAAAGCTGAAAACTCTTCTGATGTCGGTTCTATTTGACCTTTATCTGAGTTTCTTGGAAGTGGTGGTGGAGTTAGTTTTAAGAAGTGCTTAAGAAATGGTTCTACTCCAAAGTTTGTTAAAGCACTACCAAAAAATACTGGTGTCAATTCACCCATTCTTATTTTTTCTAAATCATACTCTTCTCCAGCTTCTTCGAATAATTCTACTTCTTCTAAAAGCTGATTATAAAAATCTTCTCCAATAAAATCTTTTGCTTTTACATCGTCTATATCAAATATTACTTTTTCAGCTTCCTTTTGACCGTGACTTCCACCTTGGAAAGCTATAATTTTCTTTGATTCTCTATCGTAAACCCCTTTAAAATTAGCACCACACCCAATTGGCCAATTCATTGGATATGATTTAATTCCAAGTTCTTCTTCTAAATCTTCAAGAAGTTCAAACGGGTCTTTTGTTTCTCTATCCATCTTATTTACAAAAGTAATTATCGGTATTTCTCTCAAAGAACAAACATGAAATAATTTTCTTGTCTGAGCTTCCACACCTTTTGCTCCATCTATAACCATTACAGCTGAATCTGCTGCAATCAATGTTCTATAAGTATCTTCACTAAAGTCTTGGTGGCCTGGAGTATCCAATATATTTATGCAAAACCCATCATAATTAAATTGAAGTACTGATGATGTTACAGAAATACCTCTTTGTTTCTCAATTTCCATCCAGTCAGAAACTGCATGTTTTGATGCTCTTCTAGCTTTAACAGAACCAGCCTCTCTTATTGCTCCCCCATATAAAAGTAATTTTTCGGTAATTGTTGTTTTACCTGCATCTGGGTGAGAGATAATAGCAAAAGTTCTTCTTTTATTAATCTCATTTATAAAATCCGCCAATTTATTCTCCTCTTTCTTTTATATTCTATACTAATTTTAATTAGCACTTTTCAAAATCATACTCTTTAACATAAATATAAATTTTCTTCTAAACTATATTTGTAATTTTACATCGGTAAAATACTCCTTTAAAAAAGAGTTGGTTATAACCAACTCTTATAATTTTCTATAATCTAAATTTACTTTATGAATCTTTAACATATAAATTATATCAATAGACTCTATCTATTTCAAGCATATACTTTTTTTTAATATTAGATATGCTTTAAAGTATTGCTGATTAACACAAGTTATGTTTTTAAATAAGCTATTTATTCTTAATTAATGTGAAGTTAATGATAATTTTTAAATGTTTTAACTGAACTCTGCACTCTGCAAATTGCACTCTATTTTTTTAAAAAAACACATTATTCTTAACATTAAAAGTATAGAATTTTTCATTTTATAATGTTATTATAGTATGGGCAATTATTATAACGAATTTCAGAAACAACTTAGATACTTATCAAGATGTCCTTCAAACGCAAACTATACTCTATCTCTTAACATTTTAGGGTTTTATGTTTTTATATTTTTAGGGTTTTAACTGCAAACTGCACTCTGCAAATTGCACACTATTCTTTTCAAAAAAAGCGGGAGGTTTTTATGTATAAATTAGTAGCTATTGATATGGATGGTACTCTTTTGAATGAAGAAAAAAAGATTACTAAAGAAAATTAT
>DAOUPR010000099.1 GCA_030626065.1 Clostridium sp.
AAATAGTAGGGCATGAAGGAGTAGACAAGAGAATTGATGTATTTGCTACACTAATAACTTACGGGGCAAAAGTTGATGAGCTATTTCATATAGATTTAGCCTATGCACCACCATTTTCTACAACAAAAGATCCAGTGCATTATACAGGTATGATACTAGATAATGCAATAAATAATAATAGACCTATAATTACAGCAAGAGAGACTAAAAGTTTAGTAGACAAGGGAGAAAATCCTCAAATTATAGATGCTAGAGTAAACAAGCAGTATAATGAATGTCATGTAGATAAAGCTGTAAATTTACCACATAGCGATTTAAGAGATAAATTAGAAACTTTAGATAAAGATAAGGTAACAATAACTTACTGTAATAAAGGTGTTACTGGAAATGCAGCTCAGAATATTTTAATTAATCATGGATTTAAAAAGGTTTATAACCTGTCAGGTGGGCATACCTTCTATAAAGCTACTAAGGATAAGTAAAATATCATATATTTCAAATAGTGTGAGGAGTGGAGTGGATAGTCGATTTTGCGTATCAAAATCATCCTTAACTGCACACTTGACATTCCAAACTTCACACTGTTAAATGTTATATTATTTTACTAGATTATATTTTCTTAACAAATTCAGATTTTAAGCTCATAGCTCCAAAACCGTCAATTTTGCAATCAATGTTATGGTCACCATCAACTAAACGTATATTTTTAACTTTCGTACCTTTTTTCAATGCTGATGAACTTCCTTTTACTTTAAGATCTTTAATTATTGTTACTGAATCACCATCATTTAAAATATTACCGTTTGAATCTTTAAAAATCTTTTCATCTTCGTTACTTTCAGTTTTTGTTGTTGAAGTCCATTCATATCCACATTCCGGGCAAATAAAAACATTTCCGTCTTCATAAGTATATTCTGAATTACATTTAGGGCAATTTGGCAAATCTAACATAATTTAATTTCCTCCGTTGTTTTAAGAATCTTTATTATTATAACATGCGGATGATGGTAAATAAACAGGATGTAGCCTATAGGGGATTTCTATAGTACAATTTCAATTAGTATTGAAATACAATCATTTTATCAGTACAATGTAATTAAAAGGAATTAGTTTTTATTTTATTGTAAATAAAATAGAATTTTAAGAGGGTGTTATATGTATACTATTAAGAAAATTTTGAATAATAATGTGGTATATGCTATTGATAAAAGTAGAGAAGAAGTGATTCTGGTAGGAAAATCTATAGGATTTAAATATACTAAAAATATGCTTATACCATTAGATGATATAAGCAATATTTTTACAAAGAAAAATAATGATAAGAATAACTATGAAAAGGTTTTAAATTCAATTAATAATAATATTATTGATGTGACGGAAGAAATAATAAGTATGTGTGAAAATGAATTAGACACAACATTTAATAATTCAATTCATATTTCTCTTCCTGATCATATTAATTTTGCAATAATAAGAATTAAAAATGGACAAAAGATAGTAAATACTTTTTCAGTAGAGCTTAAAATTTTATTTCCATTAGAATATAAGTTGGCATTAAAGGCTGTAGAGATTCTAAATGATAAGCTAAATATAAAGCTTCCTGAAGATGAAGCTGCTTTTATATGTTTACATATAAAAGGAGCTACTAGAGAGGAAAATACTTCCGACTATATAGAATACACAAGTAATTTTACTTCTATAATGAATATGATATCTAAATTATTAAATAAAAAATTAGACAAAAATTCATTGGAATATATAAGAACATTAACTCATCTTAAATTTATGATCGAGAGAGTTAAAAATGGAAGAACGATGAAAAATCAATTACTTGCAAGTATTAAAGAGCAGTTTTTTAAAGAATATAATATTGCTTTAAAAGTTGCATTGAAATGTAATTCTCTTTTCAAAATTACAATTCCAGAAGATGAAATTGGTTATATTACGCTTCATTTAAGAAGATTGATTGATACAAAAGGTGAAACATATGAAAAATGAGAAAATATTTTATGTTTTTCAAAAAATAGGAATATCTTTAATGTTGCCGGTTACTGTACTGCCTGCAGCGGGTTTGCTTTTAAGATTGGGGCAACCTGATTTATTAGGTAAATACGGGGAGGTATTTCAATTCCTAGCAACGGCAGGGGAGTCTGTTTTTGCAAACTTACCAGTAATCTTTGCTGTAGGAGTTGCTATAGGTCTTACAAACGGTGAGGGAGTAGCTGCGCTGTCTGCTGTTGTTGGTGAAGTTATTTTAGAGGCTATAATATATAAGAAATCTCAATTGATTGGTATACCTATTGATATGGGCGTGTTTGGTGGGATTTTTATAGGTCTAATAGTTAGTATATTATATAATAAATTTCATAATATCTCAATGCCAAAAGTCTTTGGTTTCTTTAGTGGTAAAAGGTTTATTCCTATTGTTACCTCCTTTGTTGCATTTATTTTTGCTGTAATAATGGTTAATATCTGGCCTCAGGTTCAAGTTGCAATAAATAAATTATCAATTATGGCTAGTGATTCATATTTTGGACCGGGTTTTTATGCGGCAGGGAAGAGGTTATTAATTCCTGTTGGATTACATCATGTTTATTACCCAACATTTCTTTTTCAATTTGGAGAATATACAGTAAACGGAATAAAATATTTTGGAGACTCAGCTAGGTATTTTAATGGAGATCCAACTGCAGGAGTATTTATGGCTGCTGAATACCCTATTATAATGTTTGGATTACCTGGTGCAGCTTTAGCAATAATAAAAACCTCTAAAAAAGAAAATAGGGCGAGAGTATTTGGTGTAATGAGTTCTGCAGCAATGGTATCATTTTTAACAGGTATAACTGAGCCAATTGAGTTTACATTTATTTTTGTAGCACCTATTTTATATGTATTTCATGTTGGCGCGGCATTTTTATCAGGGGTAATCACTTCTGTATTTAATATAAGATTGGGATATACATTTTCAGCATCTTTTATCGACTATGTTTTAGGTTATAAATTTGCAGAAAATCCTCTATTGTTATTTATTATAGGTCCTATATTTTTTATGGTTTACTATGTAGTTTTTTACTCTGTAATAAGAATAAAGAATTATAAAACTTTAGGCAGAGAAGAAGTTTCAATGCAAGAAAAAATAGTAGATAATTATATTGCAGAGGATAGGATAATATCATTAGTAGAGTCACTAGGGGGTATTAATAATATAGTTAATGTTGATGCTTGTGTGACAAGATTAAGAGTTGAGCTTAAGAATCCGAGTAAATTACAAAAGGATATAATGATTTCTAATGGAGCAGTAGGTATATATAGATATGGAGCTAACTATCAAATAATATTTGGAACTGAGGCACAACGAATAAAAGATGAAATATTAACATACATAGAATCAAAAGAAGAATTAAAAGAAGAATCAAATACAATTATAGGGGAGTTACAAGAAATCTGCATTTCTAATCCAATTAGTGGAAAAGTTATTCCGTTAGAAGCTGTTGGCGATGATGTGTTTTCAAATAAAATTATGGGAGATGGTTTTTGTATTATTCCTAGCAATGGTGAAGTTAAGGCGCCATTTTCTGGCGAAATTACGATGGTTTTCCCTACAAAACATGCTATTTCAATCAAAAACAAATATGCAGTTGAATTATTGATTCATGTTGGAATTGATAGTATAAAATTAAATGGTAAGGGATTTATAACTTATGTAAAAACAGGAGATAAGGTTAGTGAAGGAGATTTGCTTATTAGCTTTGATAAAGAATTACTGGAAAAAGAAAGAGTTTCACTTAATACACCGGTAATTATTACTGATAGTAATGGATATGATGAAATTTTTGTTGATTATGGAATTGAGACTGATAATAAACTTGTAGCTATACTAACAAAAGAAGGGATGCATAAATAGTTTTATGCATCCCTTTAAAAATTAAAATGATTATCTTAAAGAATATGATTATTTTATTGTAATTATATTCTCTTGTCCTTTTTGAACTATTTTGCCTATTTCAAAAGAAATAGTATTATCGGCAGGTAAATTTGTAAATATAACTGGAGTTACTATTGATGAAACTTTAGATTTTACTAATTCAACATCAATCTTCAGTAATAGCTGTCCAGCTTTTACTGTATCGCCTTGAGCAACATAAGTTGTGAAACCTTCACCTTCTAATTTTACAGTGTCTACACCAAAGTGAACAAGTACTTCTTTTCCATCAGTTGAAGTAAGTCCAACAGCATGTTTTGATGGAAGAATTGTAGTTACTACGCAATCGAAAGGAGCTACTATTTCATTTCCTTCTGGAAGTATTGCAAAGCCATCTCCCATAAGTTTTTTAGAAAAAACGTCATCTGGAACTTCTTCTAAAGAAATAAGTTTACCTGACATTGGTGCATTGAATACATTATTAGTTATTTTATTATCTTTTTCGCATTCTTTACCTAAATCTACTGATGCTTCAATAATTGGTTCAGGAATTTTGCCTGACATAATATCTTTTATTTGATTTTTTAATTGATCTGATTTAGGTCCGAAAATTGCTTGAATATTGTTACCTACTTCTAATACACCAGCAGCACCTAATGATTTCAACATAGCTTTATCAACTTTAGATGGATCATTTACTGAAACTCTTAATCTTGTTATACAAGCATCTAATTTGTCTATGTTTTCTTTACCACCTAGAGCTTGAAGTATATTAAAAGAAAGTTCAGAACCTTTTAAATTTGTAGAGACTGTTAGTTCTTCATCGTCTTCTCTACCAGGAGTTTTGAAGTTGAACTTTCTTATTGCAAATCTAAATCCGAAATAATAAATTACAGAGAAACATAGTCCTACAGGAATTACAAGCCACCATGAAGTTCTATTTGGCATAACTCCAAATAGTAAGAAGTCAATAATACCTCCTGAAAATGTCATTCCAATTTTTACATTTAATAGTTGCATAATCATAAATGAAAAACCAGCAAATACACAATGTAAACCAAATAATGCAGGAGCAACAAACAAGAATGAAAACTCAATTGGTTCGGTGATTCCTGTTAAGAAAGATGTTAAGGCAGCTGAAGCCATTATACCTCCAACTAATTGTTTTTTCTCAGGCTTTGCTTCTTGATAAATTGCAAGAGCTGCAGCTGGTAGTCCGAACATCATAAATGGGAATTTACCTGTCATAAATGTACCGGCGGTAAATGGAACACCATCTTTAAGTTGTGCGAAAAATATTTGTTGGTCTCCATTAATAAGCTCGCCTGCTGCATTAACATACTCACCAAATTGATACCAAAATGGATTATAGAAAATGTGATGTAAACCAAAAGGAATTAAAGCTCTTTCAATAACACCAAATACAAAAGCTGCTATAGTTTGATTTGAATCAATCATATTTTGAGAGAAAGATGTTAGGCCATTTTGAATTGGAGGCCATAGAAAAATCATAACAATACCAAGAATTAATGCAAAAACAGATGTTACAATAGGTACAAATCTTTTTCCAGCAAAGAAACCTAAATATGATGGCAATTCAATATTATAATATTTATTATATGCCCAAGCAGCTAATACACCAACAATTATTCCACCAAATACTCCTGTTTGAAGTGTTGGGATACCAAGCGAGCTAGTATAAGCGGGATTAGATAATTGCTCAGGGGTAACATTAAGAAGAATTCCCATTGTTTTGTTCATTATTAAGAAACCAACAATAGCTGCTAATCCTGCAACACCATCTCCATCAGATAAACCAACTGCAACACCTACAGCGAATAATAGAGCAAGATTTCCAAAAATCATTCCACCAGATTGTTCCATAACTAAGGCTAATTTTTGGAACCAAGCAGCATTTAAAGCAGGAACAGATGATAAAAATTGTGGATTCTGAAACATATTACCAAAGGCTAATAATAATCCAGCGGCTGGTAATAATGCAACGGGAAGCATTAAAGCTTTACCGATTTGTTGAAGTTTACCAAAAGATTTTTTAAACATAAAAATACCTCCTATAATTAGTGTTATTTAGTTTGAAATTAACTAAGTTTCATGTTGGATACTCTATATAGGGTTTCCAATTCAACTATTTATTTATACATATCTAAAATTAGCTGATACACCTAGTTTTTGTGAAAAGTATAAATAAAGTTTCACAAGTAATACTCTATATTTTATTGCTTTGGGCCCTTAAGCAATAAAAAAAGGCACAAGTAAGAATATACTATATTTAAATATAGATATTGCTTCCTTATGCCTGCCTGATCGTATCAGTAACATTCATTAATTTTATTATATTGTGTTTTTATTATATCAAATTGGTTAAACAATTACAATACAAATTTAATATTAGAATATAATTAAAATTAAATATGTTAGTGATGGTATTTACGGAATATATTTATGAGTATAGATCTAATTTGGCTAGGAGTTGTTGCAAAAAAAATTCTATTCTAAAGAATTAGGGTATATAATGAGGATAAAGCTAAATTGGATTGTATTAAAAATTTAAGAATGTACCTGTACTTAAACAATTGGTCAATACCGATGGTGAATAGTGTAAAACGTTAAGGGTGGAGAGTGAAATGATGGAAGGAAAAAGAAGAATAGATACTATAATATTTGATGCAGGCTGCGTATTATTTTATATTAAAGAATTCAGGTCGTCCGTTACTAGACGAGTACTTTTATCATCAGGATATTCCTTAGAGGAAGTTGATTTTGCATTGAGTAAAGGTGAAGAATTTGATAAAAAATACATAGATGAGGGTAATGTGATAATAGGGTGGGAAGATGAAAAAGAGTGGTTCAAGAAAAGATATAGTGTCATTGCGGAAACTATTGATAAATCAAATGCACAATTACCAGAAAAATTGTACATGCTAGCTTTTGATACTTTTCAATATAAGTTATACGATGAAACTATAGAAGTTCTAGATAGATTAAAAGAAAAGTATAATTTAAGTGTGTTATCAAATGCCACTGCTAGTTTAGATTGGGCTTTTGATCTATTAGATTTAAGAAAGTATTTTAAAGAAGTAATAATTTCGTCCTATGTAGAGTGTGCTAAACCTGATAAAAAAATATTTAAAATAGCTTTAGATAAAATTGGGGTACAAGCTGACCAGTGTGTTTTTATTGATGATAGACTTGAAAATATTAATAGTGCAGAAGAATTGGGCTTTAATATATTCCATCTAAAACGAAAACAAGGTATGAACTTATATGATTTTGAGGAGTACTTAGCGCATTTGGTGCCTGGCACCGAATACGTTAAAACTTTATAAAGGATACTATAACCAGTAGATTAAAGGCTACTGGTTTTCACCATGAAAATGTAATATTATATATTTATATGATTATAATGTAAATGAATTTAAAAATTATTATAAAGTGAGTGAGTTAAATGAGAGCAATTATAGTTTATTTTAGTGGGACAGGCAATACTAAGTTTGTGGCAATGCAAATGAAACATTATTTTGAAGATCAAGGAGTTTCAGTGGACATCCATTCTATTGAAGATGATTTTAAAATAAAAGATGATTTATATGATTTTGTTGTTTTTGGAAGTCCAAAATATTATGAGTATACACCTTATTTTTTTCAAAATTGGTTAAAAAACAATGTTCCAGTTTTCAAAAAAGCAACTCCTGCAATTGTCTATTTGACAGGAGTTGCACCGACAAAAACTAGTTTTAATTCAGAAGAAGCAATTCTACGAAATAAGAATTGTAACGTAGTTATTTCAAAAACTATAAGAATGCCAAATAATTATTTGGTAAGTTTTTTTAGACCAACAACTTCAGAGGACAATAGTGCATATACATTTGAAGCATCAACTTGTAGTAAAAAAATAGTTGCTAGTTTTTTAAAAGGGGAAGTTTCTAAAGAAAAAGTGAGACCTGTTACGGCCCACTTATGCAAAGATGTTAGCAAGTATTATGGGAAAAGAACAGGTAGGGCAGCAAGGCATTTTTCAGCGGATGATACTTGCATACAATGTGGTTTGTGTATTAAGTCTTGTCCAACAAAGAATATTACTTTAAACAATAACCAAATTTCATTTAGTGATAAATGCATTATGTGTACTCGTTGTATAAACATTTGCCCTAATAATTCTATCATTTATAAAGAAAAAAAAGTACCACAGTATAGATATCATATGAAAGAAATAGTTTAACATAAAAAGCAATTATATAACAATAAACAACAGGTTTTTCATGATATTTATGGGATTATAAATATAGGTATAGTTAATAGTCATTAGAATTAATATATCTTAATGAATGAAGGGAGAAAAGTTATGAATGAATTAATGTTAAAAGGTAAGAAGCAGTTACAAATACTATTCGTGGTGTATATAGCTTTAGAAATAATTATAAGTATTAGTAATGTTATTACAATAGGTGTAGTAGGTGTTATAAGTGGTATTGTAGGAATATTAATATCAATAGTGATATTCTATTTTGTATTTAAGAAAAATAATTGGGCTAAAATAATTATAACAATATTGGCTATTATAAGCGGAGGATTTGGAATTGTTGGAGGAATAGCTTCTTTGCATATTATTACAATAGTAACATCAGTAGCATATATTGTATGCGCTGTTATACTTATGGTTTCACAATCAATAAAAGCATATATGAAAAATGATAAAATAGGTGAATATTAGCAAACTAATAAATTTAGTTTAAGCTATTAGATTATATTAAGTGGTGATAATTAATGAATAATTAAAGAACCTAGCCTTATTTACCTGGCTAGGTTCTTCAATGTTGCTCCAGTTCTATTTTTTCACATTACCTACTACATAAAAATTTATAAACATAAATATAGTAGCTAGTAGAGCTAATAGTTTAAAGGAAAATGCTAATGAATAAGTATCTCCTAGTTTTCCGATTAAAGGGAAAATAACTATCATAAAGAAGCTAAATACCATACTTTGAAAAGATATTATTGTTGCTCTATTTTCACTTGGTATCAGTTTATTTATATAATCAGAAGTAGCAATAAATATAATTACTTCTACAGCACTTAAAATTATAAAAAATACACTTTCATAATTTGTAAGAGCTACTCCCCAAGCACATAATACAAAGAGGAAAGGCATAACCAATAATAATCCTTTTTGTTTTAATATTTTTTCGATTTTATAGACTTTAGAGGCAATTATAGCACAAACTACTGAGGAGATTGATAAAATTACGCCTATTTTAAACTCATTGCTCCCTCCAGTTTTCCAATAGTTTTGTAGATAATAAAAGAGACAAGTCGAGAAGGCACTTATAACATTTGTAAATATAATTAAAAAGGCTATTTGTGTGTTTCCTTTAAGTATGATGAGACTGCTTGTCACTTGATTCTTTAAAACTTTAAAAACATTATATTCTTTTTTACTTTCTTTTATAATTTTTGGTTCTTCAAAAAGCATAGCCTCAAAGATTGTTATTAATGCGAAACCTGCACTAAGCCAAAAGGTAAAAAAATAACTCTTAGTAGCCAAGTAGCCACCTAGTAAAAAAGAAATTACAGAAGTTATTTGAAATATAGTTTCATTATTTCCGTTTATTTTCATAAATCTTTCTTCTTCATTGATATCTTTAAGTGAATCATATACTAAGGCATCTCCTGCACCAGATTCTAAATTATATCCGAGAGCAAGTATAATAAAAGATAAAGCAAACATATAAAAACCGTTTGAATATATTAAGATAATTGTACTAATGAAAGTAGCGATTCTTCCA
>DAOUPR010000215.1 GCA_030626065.1 Clostridium sp.
CATGCATACTCTTCAAACTTTTCTCTTAAAGGCCCTTCACCCATTGCAATGAGTCTAATATTACTTATACCTTTATCTTTTAATATTTTTATTGCATCAATAACAGAATACAAATCATAACTATGACCTAAAGTACCTACATAAGCTATACAAATCTCATCCTTATTTTTCCGAACTAATCTGTTTTTCTCCACATAATTATCAAAACATATCAAATCCGTCCCTAAATAAATACACTTGCCTTCCGTACATTTATTATTTACCTTTAGCCCTCTGTCAACATAAGTCTGCGACACTGCTACAATTTCATCCGCTATGCTATATACATAATTTGCTTTACACTTCAAAGGTTTAAATATAATATGCTTCAAAATAGGAATATTAAATACCATTTCAAAGGCTTCTGGCCAAAGGTCTTGAATATCTATAACAAAATGAATATTATTTTTTCTTGCATATTTAGCTGCAACCTTTGCAACACTAAGTGAGGGTACTGCACAATATATGACATCTGGTTTCTTTCTAGTTTTTAAATATTTTTTTAAATTTCTTCCCATAGCAAAATGGCTATAAAGCCTTTTTAAAGATACATTTTTTTTATAACCAGGCTCTTTTATCATTGTAAGTTTATAGCCTAGTTTCTGAAGCTTATCTTTTTCTACATTTCTCTGTTTTTTAGTACTATGTGAAAACCCAGATGTAACTACTTCAACCTTTGCTCCATTTTTATTAATCTTCTTTGCAATATATTCAAATCTATCATTTCCCTCTTCATTTTGTAATTGATAAAAATGTGTAATTATTAAGATATCTTGCACTAACCTCACCAACCTTGGTTACATATTCTTTAATAAATAAATTATAGTTTCAACTTCTTCTTCTGTTAAACTGCTACTACATGGAATGTTTAATAAATTTCTCTCATAAAATTCTGCCTTTTCAATCTTATAAGTTTGCCTATTCAAATATGGTTTCTGCTTGTGAATCAATTTCCAAAGTGGTCTTGTTTGAATATCTACATCATTTAAATTTACAAGAAGTTGATCCCTATCTATGCCGTATTTGTCTTTGTCAATAATCAAAGAATAAAACCAATGGTTTGCTCTCGTATCCTTATTAAAAGGTAATAATCTAATGCCTTCAATAGATTCTAAAGCTTTGCTGTATATATTATAGTTTTTAATTTTAGTGTTTATAAAATCCTCTATTCTGTCTATCTGATTTATTCCAAAAGCTGCTTGAATATTGGTCATTCTATAGTTATATCCAATCTCATTATGAACAAAATAATACGAATTTTCCTTTGCTTGTATACTTAAATATTTTATTCTATCAAGCAAGGTTTCATCATTGGATACAACCATACCTCCACCGCCAGTAGTGATAATTTTGTTTGCATTAAATGAATAAATCCCTATATCTCCAATAGTCCCGCAAAATTTCCCTTTATATTTTCCACTAAGATAATAGGAGCCAAGAGCTTCCGTAGAATCCTCAATAACTTTCAAATTATATTTATTTTTAATATTCATAAGACGTTCCATATTAATGGGATTACCAAATATATGAACAGCCATAATTGCTTTAATACATTTGCCTGTTTTCTTATTGATAACCAATCCATCTACATGATTGCATTCAGTTTCTAAAAATTCTTCTAACTTATCCATGTCCATATTTAAAGTATCATCGCAATCTATAAAAATAGGTTCTGCACCCATGTAACTTACAGGATTTACAGCTGCAATAAAAGTTAGAGTTGGTACAATAACTTCATCTCCTGCTTCTATTCCTAATACCCTCAACGCTAAATGAATTCCTGATGTTCCATTTTGAACAGATACTGCCCTTTTGGCACCAACATAACTTGCAATCTTCTTTTCAAATTCCTCAATAAATCTTCCCCCAGTTGAAACCCAACCAGTTTCAATGGTTTCTTTAATATTATCCAAAATATCTAAAGATAAATTTGGAACTGACAATGCTATTTTTCTATGCTTCATAATTTTACACTTCCTTATCTTATACCTAGCTAATCAACAGGTTATTTTCTATATTGTGGAAAATAATTAGTTTCATCAGGTTTACTGTTATTCACAATATTATTGAGAGTATTGTACATATGCCTATCGTGAATCTTTTTACCTATATAATAATCATTATCTTCTATCTTTGAAAAAGTCTTTTTAAATCTATATAAAGAATCATTTTCTGATTCATATCCACCACCTAAGTGAAAATACTTATATCCATTCTCACTACCCCATTTTGCAACTTCAAAAATCAATAAATTATTACCCCTAACACTACTATATTCCCTAAGTCCTCCTGCAAAATGGTAATGCAAATATTCACCATTTGTCATAATAAGCGCTGATACAATAATCTTATCCTTGTAATAAGCATTTGCTATTAATAGATTTTCCTTTAAATTTTCAACAGTATCTTCAAAAAAGTTATCATTAAAAAAATAATAATCTACAGCTTCATTTCTTTTCATTGTTGAATTATATATAGTTATAAAAGTTGGTAATGTTTTAAAATCATTTTCTATTACAACTTTAACGTCGCTTTTCTTAGCTCTTCTTATATTTTTTTTACAATTTGCCTTCATATTTTCCAAAATAGTATTTTCATCTACTAATTCTAAGCCAACAGTTTTTCGAATATTAATTAATTGTGAGTAACCATCAAAGAAGCTATAATTTTTAATTAATGGGTGAAATCTATCAAATTGACTTATAATATTAGTTCTTTTGCAATAATTTGAAAATGCCTTATAAAATCTTTTTTTTAACATATTTAAATCACAATTATCCTCTGATACTTCAAAAAGTGGTCCTCCATATCCATAAACACTAGTAATGTCAAAGTATTTATCTATTTCTACTTTATCCTTTAAATTACTAGACTCGCCAATATCTCTTAACATAAAAGTATAGGCTACCTTACCATATTCACATTCAAAATAATATAATATTGGTTTGCCATCTCCATTATTTTTAAATGGACTAAAGTAACCATAGTAAAAATATATATCCTTCTTTGAAAATTTCTGGATTATACAATTCCATCTTTCTTTGTTTTTAACTACTTCTTCTACAAACATTTCTACCTCTCTTACTTATTGATTTTAAAACTCTATTCAATCTCTATATCTATCCTTAAATAGTGGAATTGCTATCTTCTACACCTTTTGTTCCTTCAAAAAATGACATAGTATCTTCATCAGAAGAATTAATATCTTTGGCTTTTAATATATTAATAATTGTCTTTATTAGGATTTTAAAATCTAAAGTAAAGCTAATATTATCTACATACCATACATCTAATTTAAATTTTTCTTCCCAGCTAATAGCATTTCGTCCATTAACCTGTGCCCACCCTGAAATACCAGGTAGAACCTCATGTCTTCTCATTTGCTCTTCTGAGTAGTATTTTAAATATTGGACTAATAATGGTCTTGGCCCTATAAAGCTCATTTCGCCTTTTATAATATTGATGAATTGAGGTAATTCATCTAGACTTGTCTTTCTTAAAAACGAACCGAACTTTGTTATTCGCTCCATATCTGATAAAACTCTACCTTCCTTTTCTTCTTTAACTGTCATAGTTCTGAATTTATAAACTATAAAAACTTCTCCGTTCTTACCTGGTCTCTTGTGTCTAAAAATAATTGGTTCTTTTGATTCTATCTTGATTCCTAAAGCCACTAATATCATAATTGGACTGAATAAAATTAATAAAATTAGTGCAAATATGAAATCTATTACTCTTTTGACTTTTATATAAGATTTCATAACCAATCTCCCTTTTGATAATAAAATTCTATTGCCTATTCATTATATGTTTATAAAAAATAGATTGTGAAAAGAACAAGAATAGCTTAAATTTCTAAATAATCTAAATAAAATCGGGTTATTAAATAAATTCATAGTTGACATATATAAAGGATTATTATAAACTTAATATAATAATTTAATAATGACCTCACTTTTACAGGTGAGGTAGAGGCGCGATATTTAACAGTCTTTAGTGGAGCTTGAGAAGCATTGATACTATTGAGAAGGAAATGTCGCCGAAGCAAATAATATTCTCAGTATTATTTGCTGGGTCTGTAGTCAATAACTGCAGGACTGTCTTAGTAAACTACCCAGTTTATTAAGGTGTGCTATCTCATTTTGGGAAAGAAGAGGGCTATAGGTAAATCGTATAAATAACGACCTGAGTTCATCTCAGGTCTTTTTTTATTACTCTATTTAAGAAAAGGAAAAAAGGGGAGATTTTAACAATGAAAAGAAGATTATTAACAATTACAATGGTTTTATCAGTATTTATGCTATTAACTGCATGTGGGGCAAGCGATAATTCAGGTGATGACAATACTTTTAAAGTAGGTCTTGAAGCTGGATATGCACCTTTCAACTGGACACAAATGGATGATTCAAATAATGGTGTTGCAATTGATGAAAGTTCAGAATTTGCTGGTGGATATGATGTAGAAATCGCTAGACAAATTGCTGATGGTCTTGGAAAAGAATTAGTTATTGTTAAAACTGAATGGGATGGACTTGTTCCTGCTTTGACATCAGGTAAAATTGATGCAATTATAGCAGGTATGTCACCTACTGCAGAACGTAAAGAGACAATAGATTTCTCAGATAACTACTATAAATCAGATCTAGTAATGGTTGTTAAAACAGGTGGCAATTATGTAGACGCTACTTCAATACAAGATTTTAGTGGGGCAAAAATAACTGCTCAATTAAATACCTTCCACTACTCAGTAATAGACCAAATTGATGGTGTTGTTAAAGAGCAAGCTATGGACAACTTTCCAGCAATGAGAGTTGCTCTTGAGTCTGGTATGATTGATGGATATGTTTCAGAACGTCCTGAAGGTGTAAGTGCTGCAGCTGCAAATGAAAACTATACAATGGTAGAGTTTGAAGAAAAATTCGAAACATCTGATGATGACACAGCAATTGCTGTTGGTCTTGTTAAAGATAGCGAATTAACAGAAAAAATCAATGAAATACTAGCAGGTATTTCTGAAGAAGACAGAACAACTATTATGGATGATGCTATAAAAAATCAACCAGCATCTAACTAGAGATTACAAAAACCTGCTGCATTTCTATGCAGCGGTTTTATTTTGTTTAAAGGAGGAAAAAAATGACTTACGAATGGATAATTAAAATCATATCCCAAAACTGGCCTATGTTTCTTCGTGGAGCAGGTGTTACATTACTAATTTCTATAACCGGTACTATTATAGGTTCTTTTGTTGGTTTACTTGTAGGGGTTATCCGTACTATTCCAGTACCTGAGCGAGGACCTAAGAAGATTTTACTTAAAATTGTTTCTACCCTTTTATCTATATATATAGAAATATTCCGTGGAACACCAATGATTGTTCAAGCTATGGTTATTTATTATGGTTCTGCACTAGCTTTTGGAATAAATATGAATAAA
>DAOUPR010000030.1 GCA_030626065.1 Clostridium sp.
ATTTAAGTCCATTGTATATGTCACTCCATCAAGTGTAATTACAACATTTGAGCCTGTTGTTACTGAAACATCTTCACTATTAATTTCTACACCCATTAATGATGTAATATCCTCTTGTAAATCTGTACTAGTAACATTAAAATCGTGACTAACATAGCTCTCCATAGCAGCTGAATATAATTTCCTTCCTGTATCTTGTTTTTTTAGTTCTTCGGCTTGCCTTGTAAATCCTAATAATTTAGGAATCATAAAAGAAGATAAAACAGCTATAATCCCCATACACACTATTAATTCAACTATAGTAAATCCTTTTCTCTTATCATTAAAAAATTTGTTCTTTTTCATATTATTAATCCTCCATTTTTTATTTATATTTTTTTATTTTTGAGTTTACAGATATTAATTTAGTACTACTATAGAATTTTGACTTTACATTAAGCTTTCATAACTGTCCATCAAAGGACCTATTATACTCATAAATAATCTACACACCATAAATCCTATAACGATAATTAAAGTTGGTTCAATTAACGAGATTATCCTTTTTAAAACAGATAACAATTCTTCATAAGTTTCTTTATAAACCATTTCTGTAGCCTTTTCTAATGTGCCTGTTTCTTCACCAATTGCAATTGTTGTTAAAGTACTATTTTTAAAAATCTTACTTTTATCTAGAGAGCTTGTTAGACTATTACCATTCAACAGATCTTTTATAATTGTTTTAACAATCCCAACTGTTTTTTTATTTGTCTCACAGCTTTCAATAATTTTCAAAGCATTTATTATATCAATACCATTACTTATCATCATATAGAAACTAAAAAAAAATCTATAAACAAAATATTTTGTCTTTATATTATTAAAAATATTAATTTTCTTAATAAATGAATTTCTACTATATTTTTTAATCAACAATACAATTGTAATAATAGTAATTATCAATACCATTACTATCCCATTAGTACCCCCTTCAGCTCCAAAACTATTGTTGTCAGGTTCTAGGTTAGTCTGTATTTGACATAATATTGTGGGCAAAAAATAAACTTTTATTGATATATACACTACCAAAGTCATAAAAACTGTTATTAATGGATATGTTATACTTTTTAATAATTTTTTCCTTAAATTATCAATATTAGAATAATAGTAATTTAGAGAATCAAAAATATTATCTAAATCACCACAATTCTCTCCTACACTAATCATAGAAGTAAACATGGTTGGAAATTTAATATCCATTTTTAATAAGCTTTGCGACATACTTTCTCCGCTTAACATTTCTATTCTAAGTATGTTTAGAATATCTTTAACTCTTTTGTTATTACATTCAGAAATATATAATTGTATACTTTGAATTATTGGTATTCCACTTTTTAAAATTTTACTCAATGAATTAGATAATCTAACTAACTCTTTAATACAAATTCGTTTATTCTTAAGCTTTATCTCTTTTTTCTTATATCTAGAAATCAAAAGTTCTTTTTCTCGTGTATAATCAAAAAATTCTTTTTCTGACTTACATACACATATAGCCTTTATAACTTCCCCATCTACGTTATAAGCATTATAATTAAATCTATACATACTACGCCTCACTATACGCTATAATAAACTTTCATAAATTCTTCGACGGTAGTTTCGCCTTCATCAATCATTTGTAAACATCTCTTTTTCAAATCAATAAAATCACTATCTTTTATTGCCTTTGCTAAAGATTCAAAATTATCATTATATAGTTGACTTCTTATTTCTTCATCTATTGTTAAAATTTCAAATAATGCTCTTCTACCCTTATATCCGGTATACTCGCACCTATCACACCCCTCACCAACTACTTCATCAAAAGTATATTTTTCATTATCTAATTCGTATACTGAATTTTTCTTAGATTTCCTACTACAATAAGCACAATTTGTTCTTATTAATCTCTGTGTTACAATTCCAACTAATGCATCAACTAGAAGATATGACTTTACATTCATATTCAATAGTCTTTGTATTGTCCCTATTGAATTTTTTGTGTGAATTGTAGATATTACCAAATGTCCTGTTAATGCTGCTCTGACCGCAATCTTAGCTGTTTCTTCATCTCTAATTTCCCCAATAATAATCACATCAGGGTCTTGCCGCAAGATACTTCTTAAACCATTTGAAAAAGTAAGTCCAGATTTCAAATTAACATTTATTTGATTTACATTTTTCATTGTATATTCAACGGGGTCTTCGATAGATACAATATTTAAACTCTCTTTATTTATTTCATTAATAAATGAATAAAGAGAAGTAGTTTTACCGCTACCTGTTGGACCTGCAATAAGTATTAGCCCGCTAGAATGGTTTAGTATATTATCTATCTTTTTTCTTTCATTTCCATTAAGTTTTAGGTCCTTTAATGCAAAGCAATGATTAGATTTATCAAGTATTCTAATAACTATCTTTTCTCCGAAAACAGTTGGAATTGTTGATATTCTTAAATCGCATTTCTTTTCATTAATACTAAAAGTATATTTACCATCCTGTGGAATTCTCTTCAATGAAATATCAAGATTAGATAAAAGTTTTATTCTTGTAAGAATCCCTTTATAAATGCTTATTGGAATTCTTCTGTATTCCCGTAGGTAACCATCTATTCTAAAGCGTATCTTTGCTTCGTCTTTAAAGGGCTCTATATGAATATCACTAGCTTTTTTAGAAATAGCCATTTCAATAATTGTATTAATGGTTCTAGTTGCAGGAGACAAATTATTTTCTAAATACTCTTCTTTTCTAAATTTTTTTTCTCTTACACTTGTACTTATTACTTCATTAATAGTTATTTCTCCATAACACTGTTCAATTTTATCTAAAATAAAATCTTCTTTTTTTATAGTGCCTTTTATTCTTTTATTTGTTAAAAGTCTTAAATTGTTTTCTATTTCCTTACTAGAAGTATTCGTTCTGTATATATAAATATATTCATCATTATAATCATATGGAAAAACAAGATATTTTGTAGCAATATCCTTTGGTATAAGACCAGTAGCTAAATAATTTTCTTCATCTTGATATGCTTTATTTGAATTACTCATTTTGTATTCTATCCACCTCCTATGTTTCTATTTATTTCCAATTTATTTTTTTCTAATCAATAAAACCAAAAAAATAAGCGTCAAATAATTTTATTATTCGACGCTTATTTTGATTTAAATTTTAATTTGAATTTTTTTCAACTAGTTTGGGTTATCATATTTTATTACGCTAGTTATATTGAATATCTGTAATTAAATTAACATTTCTCCCCGAAATACTGTAACAGCAGGTCCAGTCATAAACACTTCGTCATTTTCATTAATTTCAATTAATAATTTTCCACCAGGTACATGAACAAAAATTTTATTATCAGCATTCTTTAATAATTTCGCAGCAACCGCTGCTGCACAACTACCGGTTCCACAAGCCATTGTCGGTCCCGCTCCTCTTTCCCAAGTTTTTACTCTTATATTATTTCGATCAATTATTTCACAAAAATTCACATTTGTATTTTTAGGAAATAATTTGTGATTTTCAATATATTTACCTTCTTCAATATCAAAATCGTCTAAATTACCAAATACCATAGTATGAGGTACACCCATTAACATTGATGTTATTTTATATTTATTACCTGTCTTTACCTCTATTTGCTTATCCATTATTTCTTCTTGTGTTTCTGCCGGTACCTTTGAAGGCTCTAAACTATATCTTCCCATATTTATCTTCACACCTTCAACAGTTTCCCCATCAAAGTCAAGAAATGCTTTTTTTACACCATCATCTGTCTCAATATCAATTATTCCATTATCAACTAGTTTTTTCTCAAACACATATTTTGCAAAACATCTAATTCCATTTCCACACATCTCAGCAAAAGAACCATCAGAATTTACTATAACCATTCTTATATTTGCAATATTACTTTTTCGTACAAGTAATATACCATCCGCTCCTACACCAAATCTTCTATGACAAACCTTCTTAGCTAACTCACTCTCTCTACCAGCTAATTTATTTTCTAAATCTTCAATTATTACAAAGTCATTTCCTGTGCCATGAACTTTTGTTATATACATTTTGTTCCTCCTTAACATTAAATAATAAATAACACCATTTTATTTGATTTATCTTTATTATAGCTTAATACTATTTTAGCATAAAGGTAAATCTTGCACATCTTGATTTTAATTTAGTATACCTATATACTTAATATATTGTTTTTCAAAATATAATAACTTGAAAGGATGATTAAATGGCATTTGACGGATTTTTCCTGCGCAGCATAATTGACAATATAAAGGACTATTTGATTGATTCAAAAGTAGATAAAATAAATCAACCTGAGAAAGACGAAATAATATTAACTTGTAGAAAAGGAAGAGTAAATAAAAAATTATTAATCTCTGCAAGTTCTAATTATCCTAGAATTCATTTTTCAGATATAAACAAAAAGAACCCTATGAAAGCTCCAATGTTTTGTATGGTCTTAAGGAAATACTTAAAAAATTCAAAAATAGTTGAAATAAAACAATACGACAATGATAGAATTGTTAGTATGCATTTTGTAGGGACAGACGAATTAGGTTTTAACTCAGAATATATTCTTTTTATAGAAATTATGGGAAGACACAGTAATATCACACTAGTAAGAAAAAGAGATAACATAATAATGGATAGTGTTAAACATTTAACTCCTGACATTAACTCTGTTCGAATTATCTTACCAGGACAAGAATATAATTTTCCTCCAAAAACAAACAAACTTAATCCATTTGATTTTTCAAAAGAAGAATTTCACAGTATAGCTTATGAATGTAATTTAATAGATGAAAATTTCTATTTAAATAATTTTTCTGGCATAAGTAAAAACTTTTCAAAAGAAATTTTTGCTAGAGTAGATAGTTCTAATAGAAGAGATTTATTTAATAATTTAACAGACTTTTTTTCATCTATTTCAAATAGCAAAGATATGGATTATATTATTTATTATAAAGAAGGAATACCAAAAGACTTTTATTGTATGTATTTAGAAACGTATAATGGTTACGATACTCAAAAATTTAATTGGCCTTCTGAACTATTAGAATTTTACTATCAAAATAAAGATATGTTAGATCGAATCAAATCAAAAAGTTCTTCAATTCAAAAAATTATTAATAACAATATACATAGATGTACAAAAAAAGAAAAAATTCTTAATAAAGAACTTCAAACTTGTTTAGGAAAAAATAAATATCAGCTTTATGGTGAGTTATTAACAGCAAATATTTATTCACTCAGTAAAGGGTTAGAAGAAATAAGTTTACTAAATTATTATGATGAAAACAGTTCATTTGTTACAATAAAATTAGACGAATACAAAACTCCTTCTGAGAATATTCAAAAATACTTTAAAAAATATAATAAATTGAAAAAAACCGAAGTAGCCGCAAAAGAACAACTTATACAAAACGATGAAGAATTAAATTATCTTTATTCTGTTTTAACGAGTTTAAAAAATCTTACCACATATGATGAAGTCGATGAAATAAAACAAGAGTTAGTATTAGCAGGTTACATTAGAAAAACCAAAGCTCCTAAAAAGAAAAATAAATCTATCTCTGAACCTTTGCATTTTATTTCTTCAGACAATATAGATATCTATGTAGGTAAAAATAATATTCAAAATGATTATCTTACATTAAAATTCGCATCAAAAAATGATATATGGTTACACACTAAACAAATACCAGGATCTCATGTAATTATAAAGAACTCTGACAAAATCACTGATAAAACAATTGAAGAAGCAGCAAATTTAGCTGCTTATTATAGTAAAGCTAGTACTTCAACAAAAGTCCCTGTAGACTATACACAAGTAAAAAATATAAAAAAACCAAAGGGTTCAAAGCCAGGTATGGTCATATACTTTACGAATAAAACTGTATATATTGATCCACATAAGCCAAATATAAAACAAAATAAGAGCTCTCAATAGAGAACTCTTATTTTTTGTAAATTTCAACAATATCAATTTTATCAATTTCAGATACTTTAACGGACACTAACTCTTTCTTTGATGTTGGAATATTCTTTCCTACAAAATCAGCTCTTAATGGTAACTCTCTGTGGCCTCTATCAACTAATACAGCTAACTGAATAGTAGAAGGTCTTCCTTTATCAATAACAGCTTCCATAGCAGCTCTTGCTGTTCTACCGGTATAAAGGACATCATCTACCAAAATTACTTTCTTGTTTTTAACATCAAGTTCTAATATACCTTCATTAATAACTGCCTGGTCATTAATTTCAGTTAAATCATCCCTATATAAAGTGATATCAACACAACCAACAGGTACTTTTTCACCTTCAATCTTAGTAATTAATTCCGATATACGATTAGCTATAGGAAATCCTCTTCTCTTTATTCCTATCAAAAGAATATCCTCAACTCCTTTATTCTTTTCTATAATCTCATGAGCTATTCTCGTAAGTGTCCTTTTCATTGCTTTTTCATCTAATAAAACTGTTTTCGATTCCATCTAAGACCTCCTCATTAATCTCAATTTTTCTAATATTTCATTAAAATAATCCGGCAATTCTGAAGAAAATTCTACATACTGACCTGATGAAGGATGTATGAATCCTAATCTTTGTGCATGAAGCAATTGACCATTTAATTTATATTTAGAATTTTTAAATCCATATATTGGATCAGATACCAGCGGAAATCCTAAATATCTCATATGAACTCTAATCTGATGAGTTCTACCTGTTTCCAATTTACATTTTATTAATGTGTTTTTTTCAAATCTTTCTAAAACTTCAAAATGAGTAACAGCTCTTTTTCCATCTTTAACTATAGCCATTTTTATTCTATCTCTTTTGTTACGTCCAATGGGTTTATCTACAGTTCCATAATCATCTTTTATTACACCTTCTGTAAGCGCAATATATTCTCTATTCATAGAATGATCTTTTAGTTGTTCTGCTAGAGATAAGTGTGTTTTATCATTTTTTGCTATTACAAGTATTCCTGAGGTATCTTTATCTATTCTATGAACTATACCTGGTCTAATTACTCCATTAATTCCCGATAAATCCTTACAATGATGTAACAAAGCATTTACTATTGTACCTGAATAATTCCCTGGTGCTGGATGAACAACCATTCCCTGAGGTTTATTTACAATAACAATATCTTTATCTTCATAAACAATATTCAACGGAATATCCTGCGCTTCTACTTGTAATTCCCTATTTTCAGGAATCTCTATTCTAACTACATCATTTATTTTTAATTTATAGTTCGGTTTAATGTTTTTGTTATTTACTAATATGTTTCCATCTGTAATTATCTTTTGAAAATATGTACGAGATTTTCCTTCATAACACTCAACCAAAAACACATCTATTCTTTTTAATTCTTCATCTAAATATATAATTTCTTTTTCTTTATTTTCCATTAATCCCATTCCTTTATAATTGAATAACATAACAAGATTGTACCTATTACTACAAAAATATCTGCAAAATTAAATGTAGGAAAATAATATATATTTTTGTAGTGTACCAAAATAAAATCCACAACATATTTATAATAAATTCTATCAAACAAATTACCAATGGCCCCACTAACAATTAACGAAAGTGAAATCTTTGATATTAATGTTCTTTTCATTTTTTTAAACATAAAGTAAATCATTCCAATTAAAATTAGTATTGTAATTATTGATAAGAAAGCTGTCTTCCCTTGCATAATACCGAAAGCTGCTCCACGGTTTTCTAAATACTGAAGATGGAAAAAATTCTTTATTATTTCAATATCATCACCTAAACGAAGATTATTAAAAGCCCATATTTTTGTAACTCTATCAATAATTATTCCTAATATTATTATTATAAATTCCATAAACTCCCCCACCCTTTAAATTTATTCTAAAGTGCTTTTATACTGTGTATTGCTTATTTGTTCAATGTCTTCCACATATATTTCATCTTGGTCCATCTCTTCACTATCTTTAATAGAATTAAAAGCCTCTAATTTTTCAAGCGTATCCTCTTCATCAAATCCATTGATGTTATCGCTATTTTCAAAATTAAATGGAATACCTATTATTCTTTCTTCAGAGCTTTTATTCATATTAAAGTTTTTAATAATTTTACTTTCTTCTTTTGAACAATTAGAACAAAGATCAGTATAAGGAATTGTATCTAATCTTTTTCTAGAAATTTCACTACCACAATGAGCACATATACCGTATTTCCCATTTTCTAGTCTATTTAACTCTTTGTTAATTCTGTCTAACATATTTTCTTGATTTTTCTCTAAGGCGATTTCTTTTTCAATTTGGTATAGTTCAGAACCTTCATCAGCAGAATGATTATCATAATGTGAAAGTTCTGCACGTATACCTCCATTTTCATCTAACAAATCCTTATTTTTAGTCGACTCCAAATTTTTTTCTAATTCCTCTTTTTTACTGTTAAGTTTATTTCTAAAAAAATTTTTATCGTTCTTATTCATAAATAACACTCCTTAAATTTATTATGTGGTATTATTTATGTTTTGTATTTTTTTAAATAATTATTACTCCATTAATTTAATCATATTTCTTATTATACCAGTAGAATTCTTTACTGCCAGTGGTGTAAACTTCTCATAGTCACTAAAAGCACCTGTTGCAGCATTATCAGATATTGACCTAATTACAACAAACGGAACAGAATTCAAATAACACACTTGTGCTATACTAGCTCCTTCCATTTCACAAGCTATTGCATCAAATTGGTCACACATCCAAATAACTTTTTCAGCATTATTTATAAACTGATCTCCAGATACAATTCTTCCTACAAAAACATTTGCTTCTACATTCAATTTAGCCGAATCCTTAGCCAGTTGAACCAATTCTCTATCACACTCAAAATGGTACACATCCATTCTAGGTATTTGTCCGATTTTATCTCCAAAAGCAGAAGTATCCATATCGTGATGTACTAAATTATTACCAATAGTAATATCGCCAGGTTTTATATTTTTAGCAACACCACCAGCAACACCGACATTAATAACTTTATCAACCTGAAAATCATCAATCAAAATTTGTGTACATATAGCAGCATTAACTTTTCCAATTCCACATTTAACAACTACTATTTTTTTATCGAAGAATATTCCAGTGTTAAAAACCATATTTGCTTTTTCTATTTTATTTTCTACTTTCATTTCTTCTAATAATATACTAACTTCCTCATCCATTGCACCAATAATTCCAATAACCATAATTGAACCTCCTAAGTAATTTATTACATAAATATAATTTAACAAAATTTTGTTGGTATTACAATAAAAAAAATAAAAATCCCACTATAGCAGTGAGATTATATCTACATATAATTTGCATTTATTCTTCTTCATCTACGTCATCAATAAATTCAATAGAGTCATTAACTTTAGTCATTTCAATATCTATGTCTTCGTTTATATTTTTTTCTTCAATTGTATTATTAATAACTTCTTCGATTGATTCAATTGATTTTGATGTGTTGTCCACAGATTCAGTATAACTTATGTTAAAATTCTTAGTAAAATCTTCCTCCAAACTTTGGAATAAATCCAATTGAGTTTCCATAAAATTTCTGTATTTCGATTTGAATGTCAAAAACTCCCTTTTAACTCTACCATAATCTTCATTAATTTTTATAACTTCAGTATGTGCATCATCAATTATTTTTTGCGCAGTATCATTGGCTTTCCTTATGATAATATTAGCTTCTTCTCTAGTATTATTTTTCACTTGATCTGCTGTGTTTTGTGCCATCAACAAAGTACTATTAATTGTTGCTTCTATTTGTTTATAGTTTTCTAATTTTTCTTCTAACATAACAAGTCTTTCTTTTAACGAAGAGTTGTCCTTATACAAAGCTTCATAATCTTCAGCAACATCTTCCAAAAATTCATCAACATCGTCTTGATCATAACCTCTAAAAGCTTTCTTAAATTCTTTGTTTTCAATATCCATAACTGTTATTTTCATTTATTTTTCCCCCTTAGTTAGATAAACTTATATATTATAACTTTTTTTCTTCCTTTTTTTGTCTCACCTGTAAATTCGCCAAATTTAAATTTTCCATATCCTCTTATTGTAATAATATCTCCATAATTCAAACTACTATTTTTCTTATATATACTTTTATAATTAACCAAGACATTACCCTTTTGAATTAGTTTTATTGCTTCATTTCTAGAAATATTTACTGCAGCTGAAATAACTGAATCACATCTTTCTGAAGCTATTTGTGCTCTAATTATTTCAAATTGGTGAGTTGGAATACCTTCTTCTTCTCTATTTACTTCTCTTATCTTTACTGGTGAATTTTTCACCTTGTTTAAATTACTTTTAACGAAATCCACAATTATATCAGCTACTGGCAAATAGCAATCCTCACCTTTAATTACTAGATCACCAAACAATCCTCTTTTGACACCTAATGAAGTTAAAGTTCCCAAATAATCTCTATGAGTTATTTGGCTAAACTTTGAATTGTTTGAAATTACCATAAGCTCTATAGGGAAGTTCAATTCATCACTTATCCCAAAAGGCTTTATCGCTAAAAATCTTCTTTCACTTTCTTCGAAAAATCCTTCAGTAATAATTTCACACTCTAACACTGTATCTTTTTCCTGAAGAACTTTCCAAATATTTGGTGTGAAAAATTCGTTGCAATAAACAATTTTATTAGTTTTATTCGACAATATTATTTTTTCATATAATTTTGATGCTATTATTTCTTGATCATTTTCAAAAAAATTCAAGAATAGCTTTTTATTTAATTTAATCATATTTTTTCCAATTCAACATTCCATTACTCTTTATTTCAGATTTTAATTCATTATCAACTTCAATATTGGAAGGAGACATTACATACACTCCTTTTTCAACCTCTTCTAAAGTACCACCTAAGGCATAACATGACCCAGCGATAAAATCTATCAATCTTTGTGCAATTCCAGATTCAATACTCTTCATATTAATCACACATATTTTTCTGTTTTTTAAATTATCACAAATTTCTACTGCATCATTATAGTGACTAGGTTTAATTATTAAAATTTTTGCAGGTTGCGCTGAATGTATACTTACAACTTTACTATTTGCCTTGTTTTTACTTGCATATTTAAATACATTATCTATATCATCTTGCTGTTCATTATACTCTTTTTCTAATTCTTCTAACTCTTTTGCTTCCTCTATTTCATCAAAATCATCAGTAAATCCCAAAAAATTCATCACTTTGTTTCCAATTTTCTTAGCCATCGAGATAACCTCCTATATTAAACTCATTTATTATAGTTCCTTTCACCAAAAATACCCGTACCAACACGAATCATATTAGATCCATTATTAGCAGCAAGTATGTAATCACCAGTCATTCCCATAGATAAATATTCCATAGATATATTTTGATAATTCCTATTTCCAATATCATTGAAAATATCTTTCATTTTTTTAAAATAAATGATATTATCTTCATCTTTGCCTTTAGGAATAACGGTCATTAATCCCTTAATTTTTACACTATTACACTTTTCACATTCTAATAATAAGTTTTCTAGTTCTTCTATCATTATCCCAGACTTTTTCTCGTCTCTTCCAATATTAATCTGTATTAACAGATTGGCAATTTTTCCTTCTCTGGTATAAATTCGCTCAATTTCTTTTAAAAGTTTAATACTATCTAAAGAATGAATCAAAAAAACCTTTCCTACTAAATATTTTACTTTATTTTTCTGCAAATGTCCAATAAAATGCCATTTTACATCATCATAAAACTTATCATATTTATCTCTTAATTCTTGAACTTTATTCTCACCAAAATCTCTAACGCCAATTTTGTATACTTTATCCATTTCATCAATTGTTCGTGTTTTAGACACCGCGATTAAAGTTACATCCGGTGTAATCTTTGACATAATATCATTAACTTTTTCTTTCATACCCATATTTTCACCTCAAGTGAGTTATTAATTTTCCTTCGGTATTGCCATATATTCAACATCTCTATTTCCACTATATGAAAATATTTTTATATTATTTGATTTCTCTACTTTAATATTAATTCCTCTTAACCGTAAAAAAGCTAATCTTTTGTCTTCTTTAAGAATTCCTTTATACAATTCATCTTGATTCCCTATAACTTCAATTATAAAAGGTACAGATACTTTAATTCCATTAACCTTTATAAACGGTCCATCACAAAAAATAGTGGAAGTATCAATTATTCTCTGTCCATTAATTGAAATAACTTCTGCTCCAGAACTTTTAATATCATTTACTAAGTTTAGTACATCAGAGTCGTGTATCAGCCTCGACCAAACCTCTGATGTATTTTGAATAGTAGAGTCATCAAGGTCTCCATCTTCAAGTGTTATTATTATCCCTGGCCCCTCAACCTCTTCGTTTCCTAAAAACAAATTGTTATTTACTAATTCACTTTTCATTTCTTTAGTAACTTGTTCAAAATCACTTGTATATTCTGAATATTTTTCTAACTTTTCTTCTGTAGATTTTATGTCTCCCTTTAGAACTTGTATTTCTTTATATAAAGTTATCCTATCATTATAAGCTTCTAAATACTCAGTAGGACTTAAATAAAGTTTTGACTCTCCTTTTCCTTCAATACTAAGATTTGAGGAGATTAATATCCCAAGTAATATTGATGCAACAAAAATATATATAGTTGCCTGATTTTTTTTCATCAAATCACCTCATTAATGCAATCTACTTTTTTGAATTTTTTCAATCATTGTTCTTCTAATTGACGAAAAATTATTAAATATCCTGCTACCAAATACTATTACTGCAGCAATATAAATAGGCATATCAAGTTTATCTCCTAAATATGTAAGTCCCACAGCAAGTATCGCATTGCCGAAAAATCCTGATATAAATATATCACTCCTAAAAGTATCTTCTAAAAAAGCTCTTAAGCCTCCAAAAACAGAGTCTAAAGAAGCTAATATCGCTACAGATAAATAAGATGAAAATATAAGCGGTATGCTTATATTGCTAAACATTCCAATTAGTACTCCTATTAATAATCCTACTAGTATAACCATCTAAACACCTCTAGTCATTATTTATTGATTCTGCGTATTTAAAATCTAATTCTAAACTATACTTTAACACTTTAACTTCTTCAGAATACTCTATATTAATGATACTATTACCAAAGCGTCCATCTATAACACCTGGGAAGTCCAATGTATCCTTTAAATTCTTTTTATTCCCAATAGCTTTTATAACAACCTCTTCTTTTGGCGAAATTCTTACATCATTAATAATAATTATATTCCCTGCATTATTTATTCCAGTTCTTGCAGTTATTCTAATATCATTTATGCTAATAGCTTCAGCTTCTGCATAATTTAATTGATTAACAAGACTTATTAAATCTGAAACATTAATAGATGACGAAATAGTTCCAGGAGCTGCAAAAATATCATCTGCTGGCGTAATTGTTATCAATGCTCCAGGTCCTATTACGTCAGTTTTCCCTGTTAGCATTCTTGTATACTCCAACTCATTTACTATTGCTTTAGTCATAGTATCATTACTAGCAGCAGAAGTTTCATAATTTTTAACTTGTCCTTGCAATTCATTTATTTTTTCTTCCATTTCTTCTTTCTGTTTATTTAATTGCTCAACTTCAAGAGTAATTTGAGCAACATCTGCTGTATCTGTTAAATTATTTTGCTTTGAAATTGCTTTTATTTGGTATGTAATCATAAAACCTAATAATATTGAAACAATCCCAATTGAAATTTTCCCTCTTACTTTTTTCATTATGTCCTCCTATTCTTCTATCTTAAAAACCGGCTTTCCAGTATAGCTTACATCAACATATCCTTTTTTTTCATATAAATTATTATCATTCAAAATATTTATACCTTTATTAATTTTATCTTTCAAATTTTCAGAATTTCCTATAATAATACACATATTATTATAATATATCTTTATATCCATGAAAGATTCAATATTTATACTATCTGGTTTATTTAAACTGCTATCTAAACACACAAAAAGATTTGTAAGGTCCTTAATTAATTTTTGTTGTCTGTTGTCTTCACTTAAATAAGAATTAACCTCTAGGTTATTTACGTTTATTCCTTCTAATAATATTATATCATTATCATCCAGATTATCTTTCACTTTAAAAATTAATCCTGTTTCGTCTACTAAGAAAAACTTTGATTCATTTTTTATATAAAACATATATTTTTTTTCCATAGTATCAATTACCAAAGTACTTGGAAATCTTTTTTCTACATCAACTTGAGAAATTTCACTTAATTCAATTATTTTCTCTTCTATGCTTTTCTTATTAACAAAAAAAATGTTTGTCCCATAAACATCTTCAAGCACCGATTGTATATACTCATCTTTAATAGTTACATTATTATTAATAACTATATCGTTAATTTTAAAAATAGGCAAATTCATACCTACTAGTATTAATAATGCAGCCAAAAACAAAATAGGGAACAAATATTTTTTCTTTTTATGTTTCTTAATTACGTTATTTTTTTCTTTTTGATCATATATCATAGCATTAACCTTTCTTATGATTTTCCATTTCTATAATACCACATAATGTAATTATAATAAATATTAAATAAAAATATTTACAATTTATTCTCCATATTTTCTATACTATAAAAAAAGCCCTTTCGGGCTTTAAACTTTTTTTATATGTCGTGATATATTTAATAAAATACCCATCGCTGCCATATTTACAACTAAAGATGAACCACCATAACTAATAAAAGGAAGCGGCACACCAGTAACAGGCATAGTACCAGTTACAACTGCAATATTTATAAGTGCTTGTATAGCAATTATTCCTGTTATTCCAACCGAAAGCATTGTACCATAAATATCAGGCGCCTTGCTCGCAATTCTTAAACCTCTGAAAACAAAAAATATAAACAATCCTATTATAAATAAGCATCCAACAAGTCCAGTTTCTTCCCCAATAACTGCAAAAATAAAATCATTATGTGGTTCAGGTAATAATGTATATGTAGTTTGTCTAGACAAACCCAATCCAACACCTGAAATCCCCCCTGCCCCTAAAGCAAGGAGTGATTGTATCAATTGATAACTGGAACCCTGAGGGTCTGCCCATGGATTCATAAAACTACTTATTCTTTTTAATCTAAATGGTTCTATTAGTATACCTACTACACCAAGTGCAACTACTAATCCTACAACTAAAATAATATGTTTTATATCACATCCGGCTGTAAACAACACTAATAAAGTTACTATCATTATTACTGAAGCAATACTCAAATTCTTCTCTGCTAAAACTAAAGCTGCAAAAAAACCAGATACCAACAAAAATGGCACTACTCCTTGCCAAAAGCTCTTCATTTTACTTCCTTTATTTTCTATACTTTGCGCCATAAAAAGAATAACAACATATTTTGCAAGTTCAGAAGGTTGTAAAGAAAATCCTGGAAAAGATATCCATCTCCTAGCTCCATTAACAGGTTTAAATATTGGTAAAAAAACTGCTAGCAACAAAATAACAGTAAATATCATAATAACCTTTGTATATCTTTTATATTTATGATAATCAATATTTTGTATTATTATCATAGCAGTTAATCCAAGTGCCCACCACATACCTTGTTTTCTCAAATAGTACATACCATCGCCTTTTTTTAAGCTCGATGGATAACTTGCACTAAACACCATTATTACCCCAATAGATACTAAAATCATAATTGTCATAAACAACAAAAAGTCTACTTCTCCAGTTTTTTTCTTTGCTCCCTTATACATAAAATTCCTCCTGAAAATAAATCCATATTATAAAACTGATAAAAACCCTATTAAACAGAGTATTACCGTTACTATCGAGAAAATAGCCACTACTCTTGTTTCATGCCACCCACATAATTCAAAATGATGATGAAGTGGACTCATCTTAAATATTCTTTTACCTGTTTTTTTGAAATACGCTACTTGAATTATTACCGATAAAGTTTCTGCTAAATATATTCCACCTACTAATATTATAATAAGTGGTAGCTTCATAACCAAAGCAATTGCACCTATAGCTCCACCTAACGCAAGTGATCCAGTATCCCCCATAAAAACTCTAGCGGGAAAAGCATTGAATTGTAAAAATCCTAACAAAGCTCCTGCTAATGCTGCCGCAACAATTGCTACATGATAATACCCTAATATAAAACTTAAGGAAGCAAAAAAAGTAGCAACTAATATAGTGACTGTTGTACATAGACCATCTAGTCCATCAGTAAGATTTACTGCATTAGTTATAGCTGCAAAGTAAAAAACAATAAAAGGTATATATAGTAGCCCTATATTTACTTCAATTTTCAAAAATGGTATAAAAATTACACTCCCTATATCATTATTGCTATATGCTAATATTGATATAATAAAAGAAACAATTAAAAGTAAAAGCATCTTTTTTTTAGGTGTTAATCCTTCACTTGTCTTCTTTTTAATATTTAAAAAGTCATCTAAAAATCCAATTAATCCAAATCCAATTAACGAAAACATTATAATAAGAACATTATAATTAATATTTCTATCTACTATCAAAATAGTTATTATAGTTGAAATTATAAATAGCACTCCTCCAATAGTAGGAGTACCAGATTTTTTTTGATGACTTTTAGGACCTTCTTCTCTAATATTCTGTCCAAATTTTAATTTATGTAGAGCTGGCAGTAATAATGGTCCTAATAACAATGAAATAAAAAAAGCTACAATAACTGAATATATCATTAAACTCATTAGTTTTCTCCTTTAACCTTCGTATTTTAATAAAAATTCAACTATATTCTCAAACTTCATAGTTCTTGAAGCTTTAACAAGAATTACATCACTCTGATTAATAATACACGATAACTCTATTAATGCTGTTTCAATTGAATTAAATTGATAACTTTTTTTTGGAGAAAAACCATTGCAATAGTCTTCTGAACATTCTCCAATCGTTACTATCAAATCAATATTGTTTTTAAGAGCATACTCCCCAATAGATCTGTGAAGTTCTGCTGATTTATCACCTAATTCTTTCATAGTACCTAAAATGGCAATTTTTCTCTCTTTGTATGTGCTTA
>DAOUPR010000194.1 GCA_030626065.1 Clostridium sp.
ATCAATGTTTGAAATAGTAGCAGAAAATAAACAATTATCACTGATTGCTAGCCAGTAGTTCCATTTTTTCTTTCTTAAAATATGGTATTTTAAATTACAACTAATAAGGGGAAATCGTGCCCAGCCTATTGCTTTTTCATTAAGTAAATTATTATCATTGCACAGATTAATAGGTTTCAATAGTTCTTTTTCTCTATTATTATTCATTAATAAAAACACACCCTAGAAAAGTACTTATTATAAAAATATATGTATGTAGTATTATGAAAATTCATGGATAATTTATAAGTATTTTTATTAAGTATTAGAAATTCATGAAAATTGGAGGAATAAGAAATGAGTGTTGCACATGAAATTGATTTTGAGATTGTAGGGCAAGAGATGCAGTTCGTTGAAATTGAATTAGATCCCAATGAGAGTGTTTTAGCAGAGGCTGGAGCTATGATGTATATGGACGAGAAAATTAAAATGGAAACTATTTTTGGAGATGGCAGTGGAAAAGACCAGAGTAAAGGGTTAATGGGTAAGTTATTTTGCGTAGGTAAAAGATTGATAGATATTAGAATTAAAAGAGAAATGATTTAATGGTGATGGAATGAAAAAAAGCTAAACCTTTTAGAATAAAGGGTTTAGCTTTTTTATAAAGAGAAGATTATATAAAAAGTTTACGCATTAAACGTAAACCTTTTCACAAAACAGTGAAATGATTTACACTGGCGTAGGTAAAGATAAAATGTTAAGTTATAGATAAGAAAATAATAACTAATTAGATTAACTGATAACTATTAGATGCTAATAGGTGACAAGAATAGGAGGTAACTCATTGTTTTGTTTAAACTCAAGACAAATAAGTATTGTTGAATTACTTATTAATAATAATCAACCAACTAAATATGATCATATGTCTCAACAATATGGAGTTAGTACTAGAACAATAAGATATGACTTAGAATTAATAGACGGATGGTTAAATGAAAACAAAGCTACGTTAGTTAAAATACCTAGAAAAGGTGTACTAATTAAAACAGAAGTTGATAGGGATGTATTATTAGAAAAATTAAAATTTTTATCTGTAGGAAACCGAGTTTTATCTGATAAAGAAAGAATTAAATATTTGATTTTAGAATGTTTAATTAGTGAAAAACCGCCAACTATTGAAGAGTTTAGTAATAAGCTTTTCCTAAGCAGAAATACAATTATTAAAATTATTAAAGAAGCCAAACTTTATCTGAAAGGTTTCAAATTAAATTTAGCTAAAACGCCAAAAGGTGGATTCTATATTGAAGGTAGTGAAAAAAGAATTCGTAAACTTTTGTTAAAGTTATTTTTAGATATTGTCGATTATGAGAACTTAGCAAAAATATTAAGAGAAGAAGAAATAATTGATGGAATAAATGAAAAAATTGTGAATTATAGTTCTTATATTAAAATCAGTGAAATGAAAAAAATGATGGGCTACTTAACTGCTTTAGAGGATATTAATAATTATTATTTTATTGATGTTGACCTAATTAAACTAATTTTATATTCCGAAATTATGATTAGAAGAATTGAAAATGGTAATGTTATTGAAAAGAAATCTGATTCTATGTTTGGAACTATAGAGTACGAAATGGCAATTGAATTTATTGATAAAATATCATATTTCAAAAAAATTATTGTTACATCAGGTGAAATTAATGAATTAGCAAAGTATATTATAGAATCTAAATCTTATAATTCAATAAATGAATTAAAAAAGATGGATGTAAATGAATTGGCTGATGAGAAAATTATTGATTGTGCTAATAAATTAATAGATGAAGTTGAGAAAATTATCAATATTAAGATTAAACAAGATGTTCAACTATTTAATGGTCTTGTAATTCATTTGAAAAGTGCGATGGCAAGGATAAATAATGAAAATCAGATTAGGAATAATTATTTAGATGAAATAAAAACGAACTATCCATTTGTTTACCAAGTTGTAAGTGAAGTTATTGATAATATGGAAAATGAATTTGGAGGAAAAGTAAGCGAAGATGAAATTGCTTATATTGCATTACATATACGTGCAGCCCATGAAAGAGTTAAAGAAGAATCTACTAAACTAACAGCGTTACTTATTTGCCCAGAGGGAATATCTTTTTTAAGTCTTATTTCTACTAAAATTAAAAAAGAATTTCCAGATTTAAATCTTATTGAAACTTGCTCAGTATATGATTATCAAACTTTTAAGAAAGATATTAATTTTATAATCTCTACTAAAAGATTGAATATTAAAGAAACTGACGTAATTGAAATAAGTCCATTTATAAATAATGATGATATTTTTAAGATTAACCAATTAATGATTCAACTAAATAAATTTAGACTTATATATAAATACAACTATGAGAAGAAAGGAATGAAAATGCTTATGCTTAAAGACATTTTAAAGAAAGATTCTATAAAACTTAGAGTAGATGCAAAAAATTGGGAGGAAGCAGTTAGAAAAGCAGGTGATATATTAGTTAGGCAAGAAAAAGTAAAACAAGCTTATGTTGATAATATGATTCAAGCAATAAATGATTTAGGTCCATACATAGTTATTATGCCAGGGATTGCTTTTGCACATGCTAGACCAGATGATTCAGTTTGTGAAACTTGTATGAGCATGATAACGTTGACAGAGCCTGTAGAATTTGGAAGTAAACATAATGACCCTGTTCAAATAGTGTTTGCTTTTGCAGCAAATACTGGAGAAGAGCATTTGAAGGCACTTCAAGATTTAGCACAGTTCTTAGCAGTGGAAAAAAATCTTAAAGCACTGCAGAACGCAGAAAGTTGTGATGAAATATATGAACAAATTATTGGGGAATAATAAAATTATATAATATAAAATTCAGGAGGGTACGTAAATGGCTAAAAAAATAAAAGTGTTAGCAGTATGTGGGTTTGGAGTTGGAACAAGTTTGATTTTGAGAATGAATATTGAAACAGTATTAAAAAAACATGGGATACAAGCTGATGTTACTAATTCAGATATAACTACAGCGGCGTCAGTTCCAGCAGATATTATTTTTACATCAGCAGAGCTATATGATCAACTTAACAGTAAGGTAAATATACCATTAGTAAAAATTAATAATTTTATGAACAATAATGAAATTGAAGAAAAAGGAATTCCAATAATAAAAGAATTAATTTAGGCTATATAGGAAATGTATGTACTGTTTCAACAAAAGATTTTAAAGGGCCTTTCTTTACAGAAGTTTGATTTAGCTTATTAAGTAAATTAACTATCTGTAAAGTATGGTATCCTTTAGAAAATATAATCCATAATTTTATAAAAATGGACAAGAATACAAAAGAAATAGGGGGTAAAATTAATGACATTTATCAGTTATTTAACAAACAACATTTTCAAACAACCACCAATCCTTTTAGGGGTGATTGCAATGGTGGGATTATTGCTTCAAGGAAAAGGGGCTAGTGATGTAATCAAAGGGACTTTTAAAACAATTATTGGAGTTATTGCATTATTCAAAGGGGTTAATATTATCGCAGGAGCACTTTCACCTTTAGCAGGAGCTTTTTCAACACTATATTCAGTTCCAGAAGCAAATCAATTTGACCCTGCTGCATGGGTTAACTTCATAGGTGACTATGGTAGTCAAATTGGTATTGTAATGATATTAGCTTTCATAACTAATTTAGTAGTTGCTAGATTTACAAGATTTAAGACTATATTCTTAACAGGACATATTTTCTTTTGGATGTCATATATTTTCATAGCTGCTGGAGTTGAAGGTGGTTTAACGGGTACATCACTTATTATATTTGCAACGATTTTCTTATCAGTATATATAATAGTTGTGCCTACACTTATGAGACCTTTAGTTAAGAAGGTTACAGGAAGTGACCAGTTTACAATAGGACATACTACTTCTATTTTCTGCTTTATAGGAGCTGGAGTAGGTAAATTAGTTGGGAACAAAGAGAAATCTACTGAGGATATAAAAGTACCAGAGTCTTTAGAGTTCATTAAAGAAACAACAATTTCTACTTCATTGATATTATTTATTACTTACATAATTGTAGGTTTAATAATTGGAGGGGAAGCTAGAGTTGAAGTGTTTGGAGGAGCTATAGGAAGCATTGGGACTATAGGTGGTATGCAATACGATTTATTCTCATTCAGTTTAATGGCTGGATTAACATTTGGAGCAGGTCTTACAATTCTTCTTACAGGTGTTCGTTTAATGCTTGCAGAAATTATTCCGGCATTTAAAGGGATTTCTGATAAAGTAATACCTAATGCTATACCTGCATTAGATGTTCCTATGGTATTTCCATATGCACCAAATGCATTAACAATAGGATTCTTGGTAAGTATGGTAACTAGTATAATTACTATAGTTATAATGGCAGCAACAGGAACAATGACTTATGCAATCATACCTTTAACTGTAGCATGTTTCTTTGATGTAGCACCAGCTGCAGTATTTGCAAATGCTTACGGTGGTAGAAGAGGTGCGATAATAGCTAGTGCAGTAAGTGGTGTTGTTATGGTATTACTTGTAGCAATTGCTATGCCAGGTTTATTCAATACTGTTGCAGGATTTAACCAAGCCTTTGGAGGAAATGATTTCTCTCTATGGGGTGCAATTAGTTCATTTATAGCTCAACTTTTTTAAAATAAATATTTGATATGACACACACTTTGTGTGTGTCATATTTTTAGTAATAATATGGAGGTGGAAAAATGAAGTTTGGTATACATTTATCAACTTTTACAAAAGAATGGTCAGAGGATGTTTTAGAATATTTACCTATAGTAAAAGAATATGGTTACGATGGCGTTGAATTTCCGCTTATGTCACCAAAAGAGTTTGATGTGAAAAAAGCTAAGAATTTATTATCTAGTAATGATTTAATGTGTACCTGTGGAACAGGAATGAATCCTTCAAGAGATATATCTTCAGGGGATAGTAATATAAGAGAAAAAGGCATAGAGCATCTTAAAAATTGTATTGATATATGTAATGAATTAGAAAGTGATGTTTTAGCAGGCGTTCTTTATGCACCATGGGGACAATTTAAGACAAGAAAAGAAGGAAAAGATGATATTAAAAGAAGTTTAGAAGTGTTACATAAAATGGGCGAATACGGGAGAGAAAAAGGTGTAGTACTAGCTTTGGAAATCCTTAATAGATATGAAACGTATTTTATTAATACTGTAAAAGAAGGAAAAGAATATCTGGATGAAATTAATAGTGGTAATGTGAAGTTACACTTTGATACATTTCATTCTAATATTGAAGAAAAAAATTTGTATTCGGCAATAACAGAAGGTGGAAAGGATATTCATCACGTACACTTTTGTGAAAATAATAGAGGGATACCTGGTACAGGAAATATTAATTGGAATGAAGTAAAAGAGGGTTTAAATAAAATTGAGTATGATCGATGGATTACTTTAGAAAATTTCGTCATGCCTGAGTGTGGTGTAGGTAAGGATGTATATATATGGAGAGAAATAGAAAAAAACGGTTATAAAGCAGCAAGAGAAGGTATTAAATTTATGAGAAAACTATTTCAGGAGGGTGAGTAAATATGTTAACACCAGTAGAAGTAAAAGAATTGTTAATGAATATTGCTAATATGTATATAGAAAAAAAAGAAGAGCTTTCAAAATTAGATGCGGTAATAGGTGATGGTGACCATGGAATTACAATGGCTAGGGGTGCTAAAGCGGCAAAAGTTAAATTAGAAACAATGGAAGATGGTAGTTGTAGAGATTATTTTAAAGCTTATGGAAGAACTTTAGTTTCAACTTTAGGTGGAGCTATGGGACCGCTATTTGGGTCAATCTTTTTAGAGTTATCTAAAACTTGCAAAGAAAAAGAAACATTTGGGTTAGAGGAATTAAGTGAAGGAATAAAAAATGCAGAGTTTAAAATCTGTGATTTAGGTGGAGC
>DAOUPR010000025.1 GCA_030626065.1 Clostridium sp.
TCTTTACTCAAAAATATATTTATTGACTGGCTTAAATCTCTGTTTAGTTTTCAAAGATCAAATCTCCATCGCTTTGTTTTAGCGACTTTTAAAGTATATCATTCAGAAAATATTATGTCAAGTGATTTTTTAAAGTATTTTGAATTTTCTGATTGATGATTTCTTGCTGTCATTCCGAAGTATTTCGGCGACTCGTATATAATATCAAATATATATGGCCTTGTCTTTTGATTATTAGCTTTCTATTAAAATTACACCTTTATTTCTATATATTACTCTATATTTCTACACATTCCTTGTATTGATACGCCACGATTAGTTTTCGACATATAAACCTATCTATTGTCTATATATAACCATTTAAGCGTTAATTTACAAATAAAAAAGGTGAAATCATTTAGTCGATTTCACCCCATTCTACTATTTAGCTATAAAATAAATTTAAACACAACCATAAAAATTATACCTGGTATTCCAAAAAAACCTGAAATCAAACAAGTGACAAGATTAATCCCCAATGTCACACCAAAGTATGCTCCGAAAAAGTTGAAGATTAAGAGTAACACTCCACCTAATATACCATTAACAATTAATTTCCAAAGTATCTTTAATGGAATAGATAAAAATTTCCCCAAGAGATACAAGAGAATTATGCCTATCAGAAAATAAATAAAATATTGCACTATATTTCCCCACCTTTTATAATATGTTAATTAACTAATTAAATATTCGCCGCCTATCTCTATACCGTTTTTTTTAGCAAGGCTTAATAAATATAGATATTTTGACCTCGCTGCCTTTTCTTGATAAATTGCATAATCTATAAGATTTTTATCATTAACTACATCAAAAAAGTTTCTAGCTAATTCTAATTCAATTCTTACTTTCTCAATTTCTTTTATAATACTCTGAGCATCTTCTTTATCTTGAAAGCTATTATTTATTAACTCAGTTATATTATCTTTATACATAAAAACACCTCCAAAATTATTTTCTATATTTTATTTATAGACAAATAATTGGAGGTTTATTCCAAATATAATAATTATAATTCTACTCTTCCTTCTAAAGCTTTTGATAAAGTTATTTCATCAGCATATTCCAAGTCTCCCCCTACAGGAACACCATGTGCTATTCTTGTCACTTTAACTCCAAGAGGTTTAAGTATTTTTGATATATACATTGCAGTTGCTTCACCCTCTACATTGGGATTAGTAGCTATAATTACCTCTTTTACTTCATCATTCATTCTACTTATCAATTCTTTTAGGTTTATGTCATTCGGACCTTTTCCTGTCATAGGAGAAATTACACCATGTAAAACATGATAAAGACCATTATATTCTTTAATTTTTTCCATAGTCATAATATCTTTTGGTTGTTCCACAACACATATAATTTCATTCTTCCTATTAGGGTTAGAACAAATAGCACATGGATCAGAATCAGTAAAATTACCACAAACTGAACAATACTTAATTGTCCCTCTTGCTTTAATTAATGCTTCTGCAAATTCATTAACTTCTTCTCTTGGTAAGTTTAGTGTATGAAGAGTTAGCCTTTGAGCTGTTTTATAGCCTATACCCGGAAGTTTTGCAAATTCTTCAATTAGTTTTTCTATTGCTATTGGATAAAAATCCATGCTTCACCTCGTCTAGAACATTCCTGGCATATTCATTCCACCTGTTAATTTTTGCATTTTATCTGATGTTTCACTATCAGCATTTTGAAGTGCTTGATTGCATGCTGATAAAATTAAATCTTGAAGCATTTCAACATCATCTGGATCTACTACTTCTTGTTTAATTTCAATGTTTACTATTTGTTTTTTTCCATTAACTACTACTCTAACAGCTCCGCCTCCAGCTGTAGCCGTAAACTCTTTTACCTCTAATTCTTTTTGCATTTTTTCCATATCTGCTTGCATCTTTTGAGCTTGTTTCATTAACTTACCCATATCCATTCCACCCATTTTTGGGAATCCACCTTTTGCCATGTGTTATACCTCCTATTTAATTAACTATTAAATCTTTGAATCTTTTAATATTTTACCATTAAGGTAATTATTCATCAATTATTTCTACAAAATCTTCACCAAAAGCTTCTAATATTCTATTTTGAATATCATCTTTATATTCTTGTTTATTTTCTTGTATAGTATATTTTATTCTAACTTTTTCTTTTAGTGCTTCACTAAATACATCTTCTACAATTTTTCTGTTGTCATCTTTTTCCAATCTTCTCTTATTAAATGAATATTGGTTTTCATATTTTATTTCTATAATGCCTCCATTACAACTTTCAGGCTTACCTGTAGTTAAAGCTGCGTAGATAACCATATGTCTCCTATCTTTAAGAAGCTCCAATACATCCATCCAACTTTTTTGAACATCGCCAATTGTAATTTTAGAATCAGAATTTATACTCTCTTTCCTATTAGTGCCTTTAGCATTTATCTCTTTATTATTTCTTTCATAACTATTTTGGTGAGCTATGTCTTTTGAAACAGCAGTCTCTTTCGAAGCATATTTACTATTATCACCTTTATCATGTCTCGTTTCATTAACTATTTTTATTTTCCCATCTTTCATAATTCTTTCTAACTTGTTTAATCTTGAAAGAATTATCTCATTAGATGTATCATATTCAATTTTACACATTTTTATAACAGCTAATTCTAAATATATCCTACCTTGATTACTCCATTTTGCTTGACTTTCTGTTTCCTGAATAATAGATATATATCTCATTATTTCTTCAACAGTAATCCTAGTAGCTTGTAATTTTACTTGTTCAATATTTTCTTTCGACATATCTAAAATATCTTCTGGATTATTACTTACTTTAACCATCAATAAATTTCTCATATGTTGAACAAATTCTTTCAAAAACAAATTAATATCTTTTCCACCAAGTACAATATCATCTACAATTTTCATAGACAATTCAACATTCTTATCTATTACTGAACCTGTCAATTGCAGTAAATTTTCATTTGTAACAAACCCTAACATATCTAATACACTATCATATTCAATTTTACCTTCACCCATAGAAATTGCTTGGTCTAATATTGATAAAGCATCCCTCATAGCTCCATCTGACATTCTAGCTATAAGTCTAAGTCCTTTATCTTCAACAAAAACTCCATTACTTTTTGTAATATTAAGCATTCTATTAAAAATATCATCATTCTTAATTCTTTTAAAATCATATCTTTGACATCTTGATAATATTGTTATAGGTAATTTTTGAGGATCAGTTGTAGCTAATATAAAAGTAACATACTCAGGAGGTTCCTCTAATGTTTTTAGAAAAGCATTAACGGCACCAGTTGTAAGCATATGAGCTTCATCTAATATATATACTTTTTTCTTACCATCTCGTGGTGGATATTTCACTTCATCAATTAAATCTCTAATATGTTCTACTTTATTATGTGATGCTGCATCCATTTCAACAACATCCATAGCAATACCTGCATTGATTTTAGTACACATCTCACACTTATTGCATGGTTCTCCATCTTGTAAATCCAAGCAGTTTACAGCTTTTGCAAGAATTTTAGCTGTTGAAGTTTTACCTGTTCCTCTGGTACCACATAATAAATATGCATGAGCTGTTCTATCATTTTTAACCTGATTTTTTAAAGTTCTTGTTATATGTTGCTGACCTACAACTTCATCAAATCTTTTAGGTCTCCATTCTCTGTATAAAGCAGTATATGCCAATATAAACACCTCACAGCTTCATTATTAATCTATATTTAAAATATTGTTAATACTAAAAGTATTGTCTAAAAAATAGTTTTAATTCTAATAATATTGTTAATTATATCATAATTATACCACTTTTTTTAACGTTAAACTTTTTTTTAATATAATTAAGGACATTTTGCAAAAGCAAAATGTCCTTATTAATTAGCTTAAATAAAATATGAAAAGTCGCGCACCTCACTTTGACAATAAGTCATGAGCGTTACCTATATAGTTAACTCAAATCAGGTTGACTCGCGGCACACGGGAGATCTCACTTATCGCTGCTTCCTTCCGGATCTGACGAGGTTCATGAGTTCCCGTTGCGCAAGGCCCGATTATCAACGCCACTTATATAGGCCAGGCCCCACAACTTAAAGCCTAGGTGAGGAATTCAACCCTGCTATAGCGGATTGCAGGTTACAGGACACCGCTAACTTCCCGTCTAGCACGACCTTGGCGGAGAAAGAGGGATTCGAACCCTCGGTAGAGTTACCCCTACACACGCGTTCCAGGCGTGCTCCTTCGACCTCTCAGACATCTCTCCATATAAATTATTTTATTGTCAGCAAAAACTATTATACTATGTAGTTAATTATATTTCAACATCAATAATTAGAATTTCAAAAGTATTATATAGATATCTATATATTATATAACTAAATATTAAAATAATGCAAGTATTTTTACTATTATATTTAACTTATAGTAATTTTTATCTTCTTCTCTCTCTAAAAAATTCCACCAATATATCACTACACTCTTTATCATACATCCATACTACATCTACATAATTATTAAAAGCTTGATTTTGAAGAATATTAATAATACTACCACAGCTTCCACCTACAATATCTGCCGCACCAATATAAACTCTATTTATCCTAGCTTGGGAAATTGCTCCGGCGCACATAGGACAAGGCTCTAAAGTTACATATAGATCGCATCCACTCAATCTCCAATCATTTAATCTATTACACCCTTCTTTAATTGCTAACATTTCAGCATGAGCAGTTGAATCTTTTAAAGATTCTCTTAGATTATGACTTTTAGCAATAACTTTATTATCTTTTACTAAAACAGCTCCCACAGGAACTTCACCCTTTTTATATGCTTTTTTAGCTTCTTCTATAGCTAATAACATATATTCATTACGCAAATTAACCACCCTTTTGATTTATTTATTATTCTATGTTATTCATTTTTTAAGATTAATGTACTGATGTCTCTTATTTCCTATTTTGCTATAAGCGGTGTACACTTCATGATTTATCTATTTATATATTAACCTTTGCAATAAAAAAATCCAAAATAAAATAGTTTCGCATACTGCGAAACTATTTTGGTGCACTCGAGAGGATTCGAACCTCCGGCCTTCCCCTTAGGAGGGGGACGCTCTATCCTGCTGAGCTACGAATGCATAATTCGTTTACTTAAATATTCTATTGCAGAATTATACTCTTGTCAACTCTAATTTATTGGCTCGTCCAAAATGTTTCGCTAAAATTAATCTTTAGCGAAACGCTTTCCTGTTTTAAATATAATATATTCTATTATCATAACTTATATTATTATAAAACATGAGTTGGTATACCTTCATATATTCTATTTACATCTAATATTATCTCTCTTAATTTATCATAAAATCATAAATTTAATATTTAATTAATACTTTATTGAACTATTAACCTTTAAAATGAATTATAATTATTTTAACCAATGGATATACTTTAAACAAATCAATAATCCAACAATATTATAATAATGAAGAGGTATTTATGAAGAATAATTCTGTGAACCGATTAAGAAAAATTGTAAGGACATTTGCACATTACGGTTTTGGCTATCTAGTCAATTCTAAATTGACCAAAAATAACAAATCTCCAGAAAATTTAAGAAAAGCTTTTGAAGATTTAGGACCAACCTTCATAAAAATCGGTCAAATTTTAAGTACACGTCCAGATATATTACCCGAAGATTACATAAAAGAACTATCAAAGCTTCAGGATAGTGCTAAAGAAGAAAGTTTTGAAGATATTAACTCTGTATTTAAAGAAGAATTCAATAAAGATATTAATGAATGTTTTGATGATTTTGAATTAACTCCCATTGCCTCAGCATCTATTGCTCAAGTTCATAAAGCAAAATTACATGGTAATGATTTAATTATTAAAATTCAAAGGCCAGATATTGAAGAAAAGATGAATCAAGATATATCTATTCTTTACCGAATTTTAAACCTTACTAAAGCTAAATTTAATGATTCTTTAATTAATCCTATCCACGCTTTAGACGAGTTAAAAAAATCAACTAACGATGAGCTTAATTTTATACATGAATTAGATAATCAAGTTCAGTTTAAATCATTAAATATAGATGTAAAATATATTTATGTTCCAAATATTATATATAAATTTTCAGCAAAAAAAGTTCTTACTATGGAGTATATAGACGGAGAAAAAATTGATAATATTTCAGCACTTAGAAAGAAAGGTTATAATTTAGAGGATTTAAGTAAAAAATTAGTATTTTCTTATCTAAAACAGATTTTTGAAGATGGTTTTTTTCACTGTGACCCACATCCTGGAAATATAATAGTTTCAAAAGAAAAGCTTTGCTATATAGATTTTGGATTAGTTGACTCTCTATCCCCTTCATTAAGAAAATCCTTAAATAAAATGATATTTGCCTTTGCATATAAAGATATTGATGAATTAATATCCGTAATTATGTCTATCGGTATAAAAAAAGGGTATGTAAATAGAAATAAATTATATGAAGATATTGACTATCTAATGGATAGTTATTTATCAACTTCATTAAGCAATATAAAAATGTCAACATTATTAAAAGAAATTTTTGATGCAGCTAAAAGAAATAATATAGGAGTTCCTCGAGAATTTACTATGCTACTACGAGGATTAGTTATTATTGAAGGCGTCGTAGCAAAATTATCACCAGATTTACAAATTTTAGATATCGCAATTGAATATATTAAAGAAAAAAACAACAATGGTTTATTTGAATCCTTCGATTTAAATCAATCACTACTTAAATTTATTTCTATTTCTAAAGATTCAATTTCTCTTCCTTCAAAATTAACTGAGCTTACAAATAACTTAATTAAAGGAAGAACTAAAATTCAATTAGACCATAATAATTTAAATGAACCAATAAAAGAAATAAATAAGATGGTCAATCGCTTAGTTTCCGCTCTTATATTATCTGCAATGATTATTGGGTCATCTCTTATTATAAACAGCAATATTGGTCCAAAGATATTCGATATTTCAATCATAGGAATAACTGGCTACTTAATAGCCGCTATATTTGGATTCTCGTTACTGATATCAATAATACGATCAGGTAGATTATAAAAATCTATCTTGAACCTTTACTTACATATAAAAAAGGAATTTTTTAATTACAGAAAAAACTCCTTTCCTTTTTCAGCTAATTCAACTTCACCTTTAAAGACTGCTTCTACTCCATTTTTTAATAATTCAAGTTCTCCATAATGAGGGAAATGTGTTAAGACTACTTTTTTAATATTATTCATATTAGCAATTTCACCAATTTCACCAGGAGTAAGGTGTCCTTTAAATTTACCCAATTGGTCATCAAATAAAGAACATTCACATAAAAACAAATCCGCATCTTTAGAAACATTAACTAAACCATCACACCATTCTGTATCTCCGCTAAAAACAAAAACTTTCCCATCTTCTTCGAATCTCATTGCAAATCCATATGCTGGATGTTTAACTTCTTTAAAAGTAACATTTACTTTTCCAAAAGTAAGTTTTGTATCTTTATTTATTCCACTAGCAATACATACTTCACCATAATTTAATTGGTTAAATCTTTTATCTTTAGTATGTGCATATATTTGCAAAGGTTTTTTGCGTGTGCCAAGTGCAGTTGAAATCTTACAATTATACTGTAAAGGAAAAATATCTGCAATATGATCCCAATGATAATGAGATAAAATTACTACATCTATATCATCTAAACTAATATATTCTTGTAGACATGATAATACTCCGCTTCCACAATCAATTAGTATGTTGTATCCATCTACCTTAAATAAATATCCTGTAGATGCCTCTCCTTTTTCAGGAAATGCACCCCAATTACCAATAATTTTAAGCTTCATACAATATCCACCTTTACACACCTAAGTATTTAAATCCATTTCTTCCTAAATTTTTAGCTTCATATAATGCTTTATCTGCATAATCCAAAAGCTTTTGTAGCGAATTATTATGGCTAGGTATACAAGAAGCAATTCCCATAGTTATCGTTACTCTATTACTAACCGAAGAATACTTATGCTCTAAATTCAACTTTTTAATTTCTTTAGTCATCCTACGAGCTATTACTGTAGCTCCTTGTTTATCTGTATTCGGTAAAATTGCAACAAATTCATCTCCACCAAACCTTGCAATCAAATCAGTAGACCTTTTAATTGTATATTCAAGAGTTCTTGCCACAAATTTAATTACTTTATCTCCATTTAGATGTCCATAATTATCATTAAACTCTTTAAACTTATCTATATCAATAATTATTACAGCTACATTTTTTTTATTTCTTTGACTCATAGCCCATATATCTGCTGAATATTCATCAAATCTTCTTCTATTAGGAATACCTGTAAGTCCATCTAATTGTGCTAGATTTAATAACTTATTATTTACTTCTTCTAGTTCTTCTTGCGCTTGTTTTCTTTCAATAATTTCTATAGATAGTTTCTGTGATTTATTTGCATTATCAATAGCAATAGCAATATATGAACTTAGTACATTTACAATATCTAAACAATTTTTTGTATATGTATTTAAACTACTACTTTGTACAGTTATAATACCTAATACTTCTTTTTCTATAATTAAAGGACATATAATTATTGATTTTATCTTTTCATCTTCATAAATATTCATACTCACATCTATATATTTATTAGCCTCATTGTGATAATCATTTATAAAAACGTGCTTCTTATTTCTAATACACCACGCTGTTAAACTATTTTTGTTTTCAACATCAATAATCTTTTCTTCTAATCTTATATTATTCTCAATAAAATATTTATTATTTATTTTTTTACTTTCATCATCATAAACACCAATACCTAGAACATCTGCTTTCATAACTGAATCGATTTTAGTATATATATCATCAAATATTTCTTCTAACTTTTTAGTAGAAGTAATATTCTTAGAAATTTGGCTTATTACCGTTATATTATTATATGCTTCTTGTAATTCTCTGGTTTTTTTACTTAATTCATTATTTTTTAAACTAATAATTTCTTTTTCATTATTAGTTTGTTGTATTTTATTTAGAAGAGTAAAACTCTTTATTTTAAGATCACTATTTCTAGCTAATTTTTTTTCTTTTACCTCAGTGTATTTTTTTAGAAAAATAAATGAATTTCTATAATCTCCTTTTCTTTCATACAACTGATAGTATTGCTTATAAATATTAAGTACATTTGTATTGTTTTGAGTTTTATTTGCAGCATAATAACTTTTTTCCAAATTAGCTAAAGCTACTTCATATCTCCCCGCTCTTATATGTAAATCGTTTATATCATTGAGTATTTTTGATTCTATTTGTTTGTCACCAGTTTCTTTGTTTATACTTAAAGCATCATTATAATAATTTAGTGCTGTTTCGTCATTATTGTATTTTTTCTCTATAGCACCTAGTTGATACAATGCGTGGGCAATCCCTATTTTATCTTTTACTTCATTACTTATATCTAAACTTTTATTTGTAAATTCTAGAGCCTTATTTAATTCATTTAGTTGAAAATAAATATAGCCTATGTTTAACATAGGAATTCCAATAAGCCCTATTTTTTTTTCATTTTTAAACACTTTTAAACTTTCTTGATAGTATTCTAATGCTTTATCATAACCATTAAGGTCCTTGTATAATTCACCTATATTATTTAGCACACGTGCATACTTTATTTTAAAATCATTCTCTGTAATAATATCTAAAGCATCTGAGTAATAATTATAAGCAACATCATAATTCTTGAGTGCAGTATATATACCCCCTAATAAATTATATGTTTCAGCTAAATATTCAAATTTATTTTCTCTTTGCGCCCTTTGAAGTGCATCAAATAAAAAAGGAATAGCTTCATATTGATTTCCTAAAAGTGACATAGCCCATGCTTTTTTTATCAACCCTTCAATTATTCCCTTTTCAAAATTTATTTCAACTGATAAATTATAACCTTCTCGCGCAAGCTCATATGAATAGTTTAAATCTGAATTTTCAAGTTCTTCAAATAATTTATAATAAATCAGTACTCTTTTTATATCGTCCTCTTCATTTTTTATTATCTCTTTTACTTTGGTCCTATCAATATTCAAATAATTTCCACCCCAAACCACATTTACTTATTGTTTTAATTTTATCATATTTATCCTATACTACAAATAGAACAATTAACTTTTAATATTATTTTGGGTAAATTTATATGCTTATTAGTTATAAATACAATGATATAATTTATTATTCAAATATCAAATTTAAATAAAACCCCAGCAATCTTTACGATTACTGGGGTTTATGTGGTGCGCGAGAGAGGATTCGAACCTCCGACCAACTGGTTCGTAGCCAGCTACTCTATCCAACTGAGCTACTCACGCATATTTAATTTCAACAAATTTATATTAACACATAAAAAAAAATAATTCAACTGAATTAATCTCCTCAAATCTCTCATATGTGGTCAAAAAATTAAATGGCGGAGAGATAGGGATTCGAACCCTAGGTACGCTCACACGCACGCCGGTTTTCAAGACCGGTGCCTTAAACCAACTCGACCATCTCTCCACATTAATTGTTTATGTTTTAAGTGTAACAAAATAATATATAGTAAATATATTTAAAATATATATTGAATAGAATTTAAATAATAACTGGCGGAGAAGGCGGGATTTGAACCCGCGCACCAGTTTCCCAGCCTACACCCTTAGCAGGGGCGCCTCTTTAGCCACTTGAGTACTTCTCCATGTGCCTTTTAAAATAAATTTTAATGGCGGAGAGATAGGGATTCGAACCCTAGGTACGCTCACACGCACGCCGGTTTTCAAGACCGGTGCCTTAAACCAACTCGACCATCTCTCCACATTAGCGACGATAATTATTATATCAATATATCGTCACTAAGTCAATACATTTTTTATAATTTTATTTGGTAATTTTATTTGCACCCATATAAGGAACTAATACTTCTGGAATTGTTACAGTACCATCTTCATTTTGGAAGTTTTCTAGTATTGCAGCAACAGTTCTACCAATAGCTACACCTGATCCATTTAATGTATGAACAAACTGTGGTTTTCCTTTTCCATCTCTATATCTAATATTTGCTCTTCTAGCTTGGAAATCTTCAAAATTGCTACAACTAGATATTTCTACATATCGTCCATAACTAGGCATCCATACCTCTATATCGTACTTTAACGCTGCAGTAAAACCTAAATCACCTTTACATATTCTTACTACTCTATAAGGAATCCCTAGGCCCTTTAATACGTTCTCAGCATCATTAGTTAACTTTTCTAATTCTTCATATGAATCTTCTGGTCTAGTAAATTTAACTAGTTCTACTTTATTAAACTGATGTTGTCTTATAAGACCTCTAGTATCTCTTCCCGCCGAACCTGCTTCTGCTCTAAAACAAGCACTATATGCTACGTGTTTTATAGGAAGCTCTTCACCTTTTAATATTTCATTTTTATACATATTTGTTACAGGTACTTCTGCTGTAGGAATCAAAAAGAATCCATTATTTTCTACTTTAAATGCGTCCTCTTCGAATTTTGGTAATTGACCTGTTCCTATCATACTATCTCTATTCACCATATATGGAGGAAGAATTTCTGTATATCCATGTACATCAGTATGGGTATTTAAAAAGTAGTTAATTATTGATCTTTCAAGTCTAGCTCCAAGACCTTTATACACAGTAAATCTTGATCCAGCTATCTTACCAGCTCTCTCAAAATCAAGAATATTTAAATCCATACCAACATCCCAATGAGCTTTTGTTTCGAAATCAAATTCAGTAGGTTCTCCCCATTTTCTTATTTCTACATTATCTTCATCTGTAGCTCCTTCTGGCACCTCAGGATTAGGTATATTTGGTATTCTTAAAAGTATATAATTTAATCTTTCATCTATTTCTGATACTTTGACGTCATCCTCTTTTATCTTATCTGATAATTCTTTCATACCTGCCATTATACCACTAGCGTCTTTTTTCTCTTTTTTATATTGACCAATTTTTTTTGATTCTAAATTTCTTTTATTTTTCAAAGTTTCAACTTCTACAAGTATTTCTCTTCTCTTATTATCAAGCTCTACAACCTCATCAATTAATCCATTATCAAAAGATTCTCCTCTTCCCTTCATAGCTTCTTTTATTTCTTCTGGATTAATTCTTATTCTTTTTAAATCTAACATTTATATTACCTCCCATATAGAGTTTCCAGCCATTAATATGTTTATACATGTGTACGTAACTAATTAATTAATTAATTAATTAATTAATTAACATATTTTAATATATAAATTTTTTTACAGTTGGGACTCCTTATTATAAAACTCCAGTACTTTTTAAATATTTTCTCAAGATATCTCTATTATAAAGTTTCATAGTAAAAACTCTATATTGGAGCTTTTTTAGTTTAATTAATATAAATAAACGCAAAAAAAGTCCACTTAGCCCCTTATAGGGACGAATAGACTCCGCGTTGCCACCCTTATTAGTTTATGTTAAATAAACCCTCTCAAGAAGTATAACGTACTTCAGCGTATTGCTCATCACAATCCCTCAAAGGTGGATTCACAAAATTATAAGTATCGATTCACACTAGCCACCGACTCTCTTAAACTTTAATTTTGCTACTTGCCTCGTCATCAGATTAATATATGAATCATTTTTTACTATTATAGTTATAATATTACCAATTGTCAATAAAATATTTCATATCATTGCACATTAATTATTCCATATTATTCAAAATTAAAATAGACATAACATATATTCACCCTAATGTTATGTCTATTTTTTTATTATTCTACTACTTTTAAATTTTCTAAAATATTACCTAACTCATCAATATATTCTCCATATTTAGCCCAGTCACCATTTTTTTGTGCTTCTAGTGCATTATTATAAGTTTCTGTAGCCTTATCTAATTGAGATTGGTCTATATTCATATCTTCGTCTATCCTAATATCTTCATCTGTATCTTTATCATCAATTACTTGATCGGTATTATCTTTATAATTAAATAATTGATCTAAAGCATCTTTGATGTTTTCTGCCAATACTAATTTATCATCATACATAACAACTACTCTTTTCATCTCAGGTATACTATTTTCACCTTGAGCTCTTAAATAGATAGGTTCTACATAAAGCAGATTGTTTTGTACTGGAATAATTATAGTATCTCCAAATTGTACTTCAGACCCTTCTTTATTCCATAATGATAATTCTTTTGATACTGTAGTATCTTGATTTATCTTAGATTTAAATAATGTTGGACTATTTATTGTTTGTATGTCAGTTGGGAACCTATAGAGAACTAATTTACCATAATTATCTCCATCCATTCTTCCTCCAAGCATAGCAACCATATTTTCTTTTTGATGAAAGTTAAAGTATTGAACTATAACCATTTCTTCTTTTTCTTCATCTGGTAGTTTCATAATCAAATTAGTTGCCTTATTTATTGATGATTCTCCTTCTATAACTTTTAAATTCTTTGAAATATCCCAAATGTCATCGCCTCTGTAGAATACATTAGAATCAGTCACATGATATCTTTCTAAAACTTCACATTGAGTTAAGAATATATCTTCTGGATACTTAAAGTGTTCTTTAAATCCATCTGGTAACTCTTCCATAGTTTTAAATAACTTAGGGAATATACTAGCATAACATGCTGCTATAGGATCATTTTCATCAACTATATAAAAATTAGTCTTTCCATCCACGGCATCAACTATAATTTTAATAGAATTTCTAACATAGTTAATTCCATTTTTAGGTTCAGAAAATGGATATCTATCAGAAGTTGTATATGCATCTATCATCCAATATAATTTACCATTATTTATTACTAGATATGGATCACTATCATATGTCAAGAATGGAGCAATTTCATATACTCTATCCATTATATTTCTATTAATAAATATTTTACTATCAGAAGTTATAGAACTTGATAATAAGAAGTTTGTTTGACCTTTATTAATAGCAAATAAAAGTCTATTAAATAAATTTAACTCTATTCCTGAATCGCCATTATAATCATATTTTTTCTCTCCTGTTGAACTTGGATAATCAAGTTCGCCTAGTCCAGTATTAACTATTGCATAATCGTTTGTATTTTCACCAAAGTATATTCTTGGATTGCTTAAATCTAAATCAGTATAGTTTGTAACAGGCATATCTTTAATTACAAAATCAGGTTTTCCATCTGATGTTACTGAATTAACTTTACTCATTACAACACCATAACCATGAGTATATGTTAAATATTTATTCTGCCATGTGTCTGATTTATCTTTTAACATTTCTAAATCGATTTCTCTCGGTGTAATAAATACTTGATTATACTTACCATTAATAGTATATCTATCAATATCTATATCATTAAATAGATAATAATTTTTCATACTCTGCACGTTATTATAAAATTCTTTAGCAGGGTCTACCGCATTAATTCTAATATTATCAATTGTTGCTTTATTTTGAGTTATCATTGCTGCATCAAGGTCATTATTTAATCCATATGCCTGTTGGTCTATAGTATCAACATTAAATCCCTTTTTAGTATATTCAATATTGTAATCTATAAATTCTGTCTCAAGAACCTTCTCATTTGGATCTACATAAAATCTTTGAGTTATACCGCCAACTATACCTTCTAATACTACTAATATAACTATCACAAGAACTGATGCTATAATTGGTTTTACTTTAGATTTTAATATACTTACGAATACTACTATTGCAGCTAATAATGAAGCTACTGATGTTATATAATAAAACTTTAGATTAATCTTTACATCTGTATAACTAGCTCCAAAAACAACACCCCTTGAAGAATATACAAGATTCCAAGCCTTAATCATAAATCCTAATGATAGTAATAGTAAGAATAATGCTGCTGCAACTGCAAGTTGATGTCCTGCAAATTTGGTTAAACCATTTCTAAAATCTTTTAAACTAACTACACTACTATCTCTTGTTTCAACTATTTTATCTTTAACATTCATTACAAAATATATTACAACTGTAACTATTACCAAAAATATTATTAAAGATATAAACGCATTATATAATGATTCAATTAAAGGAAGCTTAAATACAAAGAATGATATATCCATATTAAAAATAGGATCCTTTACATTAAAAGCTTTTGAATAAGTAAATTGTAAAATTCTATACCAGTAAGTTGAAGAAAAAGAAAATGATATAACTAGAGAAATAATAATATTTGCTATAATAAATATTCTTTTTTCTAATTTATTTCTTTTGGGGTCTACTTCAACAACTGTTTTCATTTTAATTATACTTTTCTTTATTCCTTTATAATAGAAATATATTGCTAAGTAACATATTATAAATATAGGTATCATTAATTTTAAAGTGGCTGTAATTCTTGTGAAAAATACTGATATATAACCAACTTCTTTGAACCATGCAATCTTAATTAAAAAATCAGCTATACTTCCGAAAAAAATTATTATTACAAAAATAATTGGAATTATTAAAGCTAACATGGGTTTTCTTTTTTTACTCAATTTATCACCTCTTATTTTTTCTAAGTAAATTACCTAATGGAGAATATTTAATGTCAATTGCTCCAGCTGGACATAATTCCTGACAACAAAAACATCTAATACATTTTTTCATATCCCATTTAGGATATAGTTTACCATTACGTTCAATCATTTTAATTGCTTTAGGGGTTTCTGGACATACTTCCATACATCTTGAACAATTAACACATTTATCTTCTATTAAATGAGGATATGGAGCTATCATATCACGAAGAAAATTTGTTACAGTAGGATTTATAAAATAAAACTCACCTCCACTTCTGCATAACTCAAAATCCTTTGCTTTCATAGTTTCTATATCTTCACCTAAAATCTCAATATCTTCTCTTAAAACTGCACCCCACTTACTATCATAAGCTTCCTTTAATACAGGTATCTCTAGTGGATCTTCATATCCTATCATATTTACAGCTACAGAATCTATTGCCGTTAAACTTTCACCCATAATTATTGTATTTAAATTATATGGGGTACCATTTTTAGGACCATTACCTTCCATTGCAACTATTCCGTCCATAATAGCAAAATTAGTTTTTACAACAGAATTCAGATCTAGTAACATTTTACAAAAATTATGAGCATTAGGCATTCTAGTATGCCATGTAGCCTTTTGAGTACCTGGTACACATCCAAATTGATTTTTAACAGCTCCTGTAAAAAAAGCCATCCCATGTGTTTTAAATTTAGGAAGAGATATTACCACATCTGCATCATATGCAACTTTTGCTACATTCCACGACTTACAAAGAATTGATTCCTCTTGAAAAACATCAACACTTTCTTTGAAAGGATCAAATTTTACTCCATATTTATTTGCTATATCCATCATTCCAGATTTTTCAGCAGCTTTTTTTGAATCACCAAAACCTGGCGAGTCTCCAAACCAAATATTATTTGAATAATCCTTAATAACTCTTATAACAGCTTCAAAAAATTTATAATTCGTAATTACAATTGAATCTTTACTATCTGACACTAACATATTAGGTTTTAACAATACTTTACTATTCTCAGGAATAAGTTTTCTGATATAAGAATCTCCACCTAATAAATCAAATCCTTCTCTAATATTTTTTTCAATTTTCTGAACATCATATTCTTTACACTTCAGTAATACTATTTTTTCTTTTTGTTTCATTTATATGTCTCCTTTATTTAATTAAATAGCCTCTCTTGTCCATATCTTCTACAATTTTTTGAATCGCTTCTTTATTATCAGCTTCAATCGTATGTAAATGAATTCCCCCTGTTAAACTAGAGAGAGGTTGTGCATTATATTCCTCTATTTTTCTTATAAAATTTTCTAAGTCATATAAACTTTTTATCATCAAATTTGCTTTTATTTCTCCATAAACTGGATGTTCAACAATTACATCTTTTATTGTACCTCCATATTTAAGTACAATCTTTAGTTCTTGTTCAATTTCACTTTTGTTATGGCTTATTGCAATTATTTTATTAATCTTACTCCGTGTATTTTTCTGAACTATATACCCATCAGGAGTAGCAACTATTTCTTTACCTTCTGCTCTTAGAATTGCAATATCTTTTACTATTACTTGTCTTGTTACTTTATATTTTTCTGCTAGTTCTTGACCTTTTAATGACCTTTTAATATTTAGTAAATCTAAATATACTTGTTGTCTCCTTTCGGTTGACTTCATTTAACCACTCCACATTCAATTATTATTATCACTCTTCTTCAGAATTTCTAATTCTTTATTCTCTATTATATCATTATTATGATGAAATTTAATTAAATCTAAAAAACTTTGCTCATAAGTGTATTTCTTTAAAATATTATAACCTATACATGGATGATTATAATATATATTAATAGACTTTATTCTAATTAATTTCTTCAGTTTTCCTTTTGTTATCTTATGTAATATTACAATTATTGATTTCTGAAATATATTTAAATGATAAGTTATTTTTCCTATATCGTGTAATAAACCAGCTTTTATTATCATATTTTTATTTATATTTTTATCCACAGGTTCCATTTCTATTTCTACAGCAGTTCTTATTGAATGTTTTTTATCCATTGTGGATAACTTATTAAATAATTTTATTTCTTCAACATTTAAATATTTTTCCACAAATTTATAATCTTCTTCTGTAATTTTTGAATTAAGAGCCCAAAAGAACTGTTTTATTCTATAAAACATATTGTTATATACTCCTTTATACCTACAATATTATGTGTTAATATACTTAATAATATATTATACTAACTCATGTAATTACATTATATTCTATTATATATTATCATAATTTTATATATTATCATAAAAGGTACTATTGTATATTTCATAAATATAAGTCAATATATTAAATTATATAGATCAGTATTTATTATTCAATATTTGAGTAATAATTGTAGCAACTTATAGTTATTAATAATATATCAATATAATGATAAAGTGTAAAGAGAGATAATAGTTAGAGATATAAATCTGAAAAATAGGTGTGTATCTACGAATGTATATTTGAGGAAGTGTATATATAATTTTTTTGTCTAATATATTTTCTGTTAAATAAAAAAAACAGTCTTATATAGACTGTTTTTTTTATGGTGGAGATAAAGAGATTCGAACTCTTGACCCCCTGCGTGCAAGGCAGGTGCTCTCCCAACTGAGCTATACCCCCATTTATAAA
>DAOUPR010000233.1 GCA_030626065.1 Clostridium sp.
CCCTTCTGCCAATTCACCACTAAAAGGAGGATAACTCCAATCTTTCAAAGAATCTTCAGAGGCAGGTACTACATCCATATGTGCTGTTAAAAGTATAGGTTTTTTACTTTTGTCTTTTCCAGCCCATTTATATACTAAAGAATAATCATTAACTATTGTTTTGGTAAGATTTTTATGCAAAAGTTTATAATTTTCTTCTAAATATTTGTGTAGTTCTTTAAATTTTTCCCAATCTGTTTGTGAATAATCCGAATGCGAAATAGTCTTTATTTTTACTACATTAGCTAAATTCTTTATAGCTTCCTCCCTATCTATTTCAAAATCATCTTTAGCCTGTACACTAAATTTCTTAGATTTAAAATTTAATGTCCTAACCAAAACCACTACAATTAAAACCACAAAAAACACTAACAATAACAATAAAAATTTCATTATTAATACCCCTTCTTCTCAATGCATAATACATTTTTAAATACACAATTCTTTTTTTGAATGCACAATTCACAATGTACAATGCACAATTATTGTTGATTCTCAGCATAGCTGACAATCTTTAATCTTATAAAATCATTAGTTAACTAACAATAAATATTTTTGCATTGTAATACTAGAATGAGTATTTTCTAGTAACTAATAACTTTCAGAAAAATATCACCTTATAAATCAGTATATTTTAACCAAATAAATTAGACTTCTATCTAATAAACATAAATAACGAAGTTAAATTAACTAATCACTAAAAGGCTATATATCAAATCGATGCTTTTGCAAAGCTAAAGCGAGTCCAAACCACAAATCAAACCTCACACATTTGTCTTAATATCTTAATATTTTAATCTTTTAATCTTTTTAATTGCAAATTGCAAATTGCACATTTCACTCTATCTTTTAAAAGGCTCTGCAAACTGCACTCTATTTTTAAAAGAAGTTCTATCATTAAAAAGCTACTTCTTTTTATCAAGAAGCCCTTTCTTATACAAAGCTCTAGCACTACCTATTGATACTAAAGCTACTACAGGAATTATAACCGCTACATTTATATCTACAATCATTAATATAACTATAGAAAAAGCAAGAGGTATTACTGCAAGTTTCCACTGTTTTAAAATCCAATAAACTCCTAATGCACCAAACAACGCCGGAAGCACATTTATAAAAGCCGGAGCTAAAACAGGTGAACTCAAAATAGGTGTCAAAGGAACAATAGCTAAAACTCCTATTATAATAATAATTTCTGTTACCATTGTTGATGTAGCTACTGAAATAGTCGATATTATGTCTCCTTCTTTTGTACCAGGTTTTACTTCAGCAACCTCCATACTCATAGAAGCACATGGAATTTTAAGATTCGTTAAATTACCACTTACAAAAGCTAAATATGATGCTCCAGTTCCAAGAAGTGGTGTGTATGTAAGTACCTCTGCTATACAAACTGGAATCTCTAGTATAGCTATACTCCAAACCCCAATTAATAAATTTTTAGTTGGTGGGAATATATTAAATTTAATACTAATCATAGTTGGTACTATAAAAATCAACAACAAAGCTAGTAACCCTGTTATTCTCCCTAATTTATGAATTTCATCATCATATGAATCTGCTAATCTAATATTCTTGTCCATAAATTTATCCCCCTATCCTATATTACTAAATAAAATTGCTAAAGCCATAGAGCCTACCATACTTATTGATAAAGCAAAGCTATTTAGCCATTTTATTTCGAATTTCTTAATTAAATAATTTAAACCCACCATTATTAATGCACTACTTAATAATGTAAGTAAAGGAATCCCTCCATCTACTACAGGATCTGCAATAAATACAGATAACACACCAAAATATAAAGCTGATATTACAATTTCTCCCCAAGCTGAATCTTTTTCCTTCATATTATGCATTCTACCTTGAATTTTCTTTAAAAATAAAATACAAATAACTAGTCCCCATATTATGCCAATAGACATAACCCACATAGAATTAGCAAAAACTTCAGCTGTATAATCGGTTCCCCCTATGCCACTAACCCCCATACTTTTTGCTCCAATTTCTGCTGACATAAGTTCATAAGGTGCTGACCCAACAATTGACAATCTAATCCACGGAAAAGGTATACCAAGAACAGGTACCATTGCAATTAGTGCAATCAGTATTGGTAATGAAGGTACTATTGAAAAAACCGCCGAAGACTTAACTGCAGCCATCATTTTTTCTTTAGTTAACCCTATTTTCTTACCTTCTTTCCAAGCTTTCACAAAAAATATTATAGCTTGGACTAAAACAAAAGTTACTACTACTGCCCCAATTTTAAAAACATACGAGTTATTGGCAATATCTAAATAATTATCCACTTACTCACTCCCCTTTTTCATTTGTAGCATTTTTATTAAATTATTACTATTATACCACTTCCTATATTAAATTCATAATTTTTTTAGTAATTTTTCTACATTTTATTGTGACAAAAACTATAGGGTATGGATATTTCTTTTATTTTAAATTCTAAAAGAAACATCCATACCCTTTTAATTAGTGATTTATTTTATGTTTTATATTATTTTTCTATTTTCACATCACCTGAAGTAGTTTCAATTATTATCTTGTTATTATCCTTATTATCTCCAACTATTCCTTCTAATTTATCATCATCCATAGAATTATTTATTGTAATAGGATACTCACATTTAATATCACCTGAAGAACACTCCGCATCTAAATAAAAACTAACGTCGGATGGAAGTTTTAGCTCAACATCTCCAGAAGAAGCTTTAATATCTACAATTGCGTCTTTATCAAATTTGCTAATTTGAAGTTGAACCAAACCTGAAGTTGAATTACCCTTTACATTTTTTCCTTTCAAATTTGTGATATCGATATCTCCAGAGCTTATACCATAATTAAATTGATTTGTAATTATTCTTTCTCCATTTAAATTTCCTGAAGTAGCTTCATAATCAAAATTTTCACATAAAATATTGGACATTTCACCATCACCAGAGCTTGTATCTACTAATAAATCTTCCAATTCAATATTGCTTAATTGAAAATCACCTGAAGTAGTATCTAGTTCTAAACTTTTTATCTTAGCATCCTTCAGAGTAATATCAGCTGAAGAAACATCAACCTTGATTTTTTGTTTATATTCCTTAGGAATATAAACATTCATTCTAAGATTACTCTTATTATAAGAAAAAGAGTTAGTTGCATATATTGTCTTAATACTAATAGTAGCACCACTATTTTTTACATCCAATGTAGGTATGGCTTTTTCGTTATTAGTATATACTTCACCAATTAAATTAGCTTTTACATCTTCTCTATCTTCAAAAATAAAATTCACATCAATACTAGTTAGATTAACATCAATCTTACTAATATCGGTAAAGCTATAAGACTCCTCTTGATCTACCGTATATTTAATCGTATTTCCACCTTTGAAAATCGATTCCATATTATCTCCACTTGCCCCCATTAAAGCCCAAGCTATAACAAAACAGCAAATCATAGTAACAAAAATCCAAAGTGATATTTTCTTAATATCATTTTCCTTCATAATTAACCTCTCCTATTTTTTACAACATTTAAATTAAAACGTAAATACTTTACAATAATTTTATACGTAAATCTAACTAGATACCAACAACCTATGCAGCATAATAATCCTAAACAAGTTATTCCAATTGCTGCAAACATTGATGCAAAATTCATATACGGATCTAAAGGAAATGAGAAATAACTTGGTAGCATAATAAAAGTACCCAAAAACATCACAACTCCTGCGAGAACAATAGAAATAGCTGCTACAACAACTCCAAATACAACACCTATCAATCCTAAGAAAGGTCCTAACACAAATATCAAATTAAAGAGACTTAAACCTATTACAGCCATAGCAGCACCCCAAACATTTCTTGTGCTAGTATTTTTTTCAGCAATTTCAACCTTTACATTTGCTTTATAAGAATTTGCGATATTTTGAGGATTCCCAAGTTCTTTAGCTATTTCTTCTTCTGTCTTACCATTTTCTAATCCTACTGAAAAATGCTCCTCATAATCATATATAATATCTTCTTTTTCTTCCTTTGATAAACCACTTAATTCATTTTGCAATACATTTAAAAATTCTAATTTATTCAAAATCATTCCCCCCTTCAATAATCTTATTAACACCCTCTATAAATATATTCCATTCTTTTACTAACTTTTCTTTTGTTTCTATTCCTAATTCTGTTATTTTATAATATTTTCTTGGTGGACCTTCTTGCGATTCTCGAAGATACGTTGTAAAATACCCTTCTTTTTTTAAACGCCTTAACAATGGATACACTGTACCTTCTGAAATAGCAATATTTTTTGATATTTCATTTATTAATTCATATCCGTAACAATCCTTTTGATCTAGAATTGATAAAACGCATAATTCCAGCACTCCTTTTTTAAATTGTATATTCATTGAATCCTTCCTTCATTGTAGTTAGTTTTTTTTATCTATCTATAGTATATAACTTACTACTGTATATTGCAAGGTACTGAAATATAAAAATAGGTTTGAATTATATTCTGAGATCTTCTTTAACAATAGTGTGAAATATGGAATGTGCGGTGTAAAGTTAAGGATGATTTTGCTACAAAAATCTACTATTCAATTTAAATATTTCCGAATAACAAGGAAATCATCCTCCATTTCACACTTCACACTTTACTGGATTTTATACATTAATATCTCCTCTTTCTTCTAAGTCGCTAATAATTTTCTTATACATTTTTGCATTAATCTTAAATTTATACCTATATACTAAATATCCTACTAATATAAAGATCAAAGGTAAAATCAACATAGATACCTTCATCATAAGTAAACCACCTGATGTTACATCAGTAGGAGTTTTCGCCTCTGCAATCCCTGAAATAATGACAGTTACAGAAACAATTGCACTTCCTATCGCCCCACCCATTTTATAAATAAAGGGTTGTATTGAAAATGTAATACTTTCATTACGCTTTCCTAATTTCCACTGACCGTATTCTATTGTATCCGCTAAAAACATTAACATTAAAAGCTGAATAAAAGCTTGTCCGAGAAAAATTAGTATGCCCGCAGCTCCAATGAAAAGCATATTCATAGG
>DAOUPR010000116.1 GCA_030626065.1 Clostridium sp.
ATCAACAAATCCTTTTGGTACTTTAATAACTTTATTTTTTTCATATATAACTATTAAATATATTGCCGCAATCAAAGCCCCTACTGTGGTACCAATAGTACCGCCAGCACTACCCGCTTCGACACCATATTTCATGAGCATTGCTGCAAAAACTAAAGTAAATACCACATTTAAAACTTGCTCCAAAATCTGTGATATTGCAGTAGGCTGCATATTTCCTCTACCTTGAAAATATCCTCTGTATGAAGAAACAATTGAAGTAAATAAAATTGTTGGCGCTAATGCCATAATAGATAATCTTGCTCTTGGTACATCTTGCATATTTGCTATTTTTCCTGCAAAAATAAATAGAAATAAACTAAAGAAGACTCCTGAACAAAGCATCAACAATCTTGATATTTTAAAGCTTTTAACAGCATCTCTATAATTTCCTAATGCCATTTGCTCAGACACAAGTTTAGAAATCGCAACAGGTACCCCTGAATTGGCTAGTACATACACCCATACAAAAATTTGATAAGATGCCTGGTATATTCCTAAACCATCAAGCGTTATTATCTTAGTTAAAAACGGAAGATACAATAACGACAGTATCTTCACTATCATAGAAGCCATTGATAAAATGGCAAACCCTTTAGTAGTAGACTGTTTTTTCATCTCTCATACCCCTAAAATTTTAGTACGTCCTTTTTGACTCTCTTTAAGATAGGCGGTAAAGCTTGTGTTATCACCTTGTTTTCTAAATAACTAAATTCTTCAGGACAATCTTTAAATATCAATTTATAAGCATATAAATATTGAAAGCCTAATGTATACTTATTATTAAAATAATTGTTGATCTTTTTATCTCCATATTTTTTATCACCAATAATATAATTTCCTAAAGAAGCAAGATGTGCTCTCAATTGATGACTTCTACCAGTAATTAATTCAATTTCAACATATGAATAAGATCCAACAGAATCAATAAGCTCAACGTCCATAGCAATCTTCTTAGAACCTTCTACTTCTTTTTTAAACACTTTAGACGTATTAGTATTAATATCTTTTACAATATAACCTTCATACAATCCACTCTCTATTCTACCTTTAACTAAAGCACAATAATATTTTTTAATACTTCTGTTTCTAATCATTTCATTTATTACCTGAAGTGCTTTCATGTTTTTACCATAAACAACCATACCTGAAGTGTTTCTGTCTAATCTATTACAAGGTGCTGGTCTAAAAGTTAGTTCATCTTTAGGATCATAATCTCCCTTATTAAATAAATAAGAAAGAACGTAATCTGTCAAGCTTGCCTCTCCATCTTTTTCATCAGCATGAACAAGAACTCCCGGCCATTTTTCAATAACTAAAATATTTTCATCTTCATAGGCTATTTGTATAGCTGAAAAATCAACTCTATTAAACTTCTTAATGTTACTCTCACTATCAAATTGGACATATTTTATAGTAAGTATATCTCCTAGTTCCAATCTATAATTTTGTTTTGATTTTTTTCCATTAACCTTAACATTACCATTTCTAATTGATTTAAAAATCATTCCTAATGGCACGTCTTTCATTAATTTTCTCAAAAATTTATCCAATCTTTGGTCCGCTTCGTTTTGCTTTATTTCTATTTTCATCCTCTTTAAACTCCTTTTATTAGTTCCTAAATTACTCTTCTCCTTAACCCCAAAAATCTTTATTTAATTAAAGAATTTCTGAGCAAAGGGAAGAAATTCATCCTTAATTGTGCATTGTGCATTGTGCATTAATCAATAAATGTTATCTATTCAATTACTTTTACTTATTATTTAAAAAATCCATTACCGTTTGACACTGAATTGCTACTCCTATTGGAATTGCATCTTCATCCACATCAAATTTACTATTGTGTAATGGATGTATTATTCCCTTTTCTTCGTTTCTTGTTCCTAGGAAATAAAATCCTGAAGGTCTTTCAAGTGAAAAATATGCAAAACTCTCTACTCCCATTGCTGGTTTTCTAAGCTCTACTATATTCTCTTTACCTATTATTGTACTTGCACTTTTTCCTAATATCTCAGCCATATTATCATCATTATATAGACAAGGATAACTCTCCTCTATATCAATTTCATAATCTGTTCTAGATGCTATGCAAATTCCACTAACTACTTCTTCTAATCTTTTCGTTGCATATTCTCTATTTTCTGTAGTCATAGTTCTAATTATTCCTGAAATTGTGACTGAATCTGGTATTATATTTTGTGCAGTTCCTCCATTTATAGTTCCAATTGAAATAACTGATGGTGATGTAGCATCAATTTCTCTACTTACTATATTTTGAATAGCTACAATTATATTTGAAGTAGCAACGATAGGATCAATGGCTCCATGTGGATAAGCCCCATGTCCTCCTCTTCCCTTAATTGTAATTGTAAATGGATTTGATGCAGCGTTAACAACATCTTTTTTAATCCCTATTTTACCTGCTTCAATATTTGGCTCAACATGAAGACCAAAAACTGCATCAACATGTACTTTATCGAGAACCCCTTCCTTTATCATAAGTTTAGCGCCACCAGTTGTTTCCTCAGCTGGTTCAAATAAAAGTACAACATTACCGTTAAGTTCTTCCTTAATACTATTGAGCAATTTTGCTGCTCCAATTAAAATCGAAGTATGAACATCATGACCGCAAGCATGCATTTTATTCTGTACCTTAGAAGAGTATACCACATCATTTTTTTCTTGCATAGGCAGAGCATCCATATCTGCTCTTAAAGCGATAGTTTTATCTCCATTTCCTCTTATGATAGCACAAATGCCTGTTTTAGCTGTCTCAAAATATTCAATTTTCTCTCCATCTAATATTTCTTTTACTTTATCTGAAGTTTTATATAAATCAAAATCTAATTCAGGACACATATGAATATTTCTTCTAATCTGAACTAATTCTTTTTTTATTTTCTTTGCCTCTACTAAAAAATCCACCCCATAAACCCCTTTTTTTTATTATTAACTATATCTTAAAGAGTTGTTGATATTTATACTATTATTCATAAGATAAAGTTATTCTTAATAATAGTGTGCGGTGTGAAATGTGAAGTGTGAAGTTAAGGAGGATTTTACTACGTAAAATCGACTAAAAGGTATACACTACGAAACTTTATTTATACTTGTTCAAAATCTCGATGAATTTACGAGTTTTGGACACGTATAAGTAAATAGTTGAGTTGGAAACCTTAGGTTTAATAAAAAGATTTCCGAAGAATGAGTAAATTATCCATCATTTCACACTTCACACTATAATCAATATTTTTTTATATAACAATACTTTATAAATAAACAACTCTTTAAAATATAGCCTTATATCAAACGGTTTCCAATATTAAAGGCTCATATTCTAAGAATATGAGCCTAATAAAATTATATAATATGTGGGTATCTTATTCAAATAAATCTACTCTTAGATTTATTATTAATTTTGTTTTATCAAAAGCGAATTTTCTTCTTCTTCAATATATGGCAATCTTTTTATAACTCTATAAATATATTCATGTTTTTCATTTCCTGACGTTTGCGCTCTGTCAACTTGGTTAAAGAAAAGCATTCTCGCCCATATATCAACAAAGTCATCTTTACTTATAAATTCTTGTTTACCATCATCAATATTAACAATGAAACCACTATTAAACTCTTTGACAATACCTAGCTCTTGCATATCTTCTCCTAAAATCATTTCCCCTACATCATCCCACATTTTTTTAAAAGAAACCACTTGAAATACCCCCTATTGTTTTTGTATTAATAAAATTTAATTCCACTCTATTTATTCTTCTAAATCCTTTACAAAAGTATAACACACTAAGATATAATCAGTCAATAATGTGTAGTAATACTTTTATTAATATACATTATTATATTAAATATATATCATTGTATCAATTATCACTCATAATTGTACCCTAATCTAATTTCTTTTTAATAATTGCGTTATTAATCAAAATATCTTTCTTAAAAGATTTTATTGTATTATCTAAAAACTTAATTTTTATTATTCCATCAACAATTTTATAAATTTTCCCCTCTCCAAAATACTTATGATTTACTTCATCACCTTCTGTAAATTCATTTAAACTCTTAACTTCTACTAAATTACACTCATTAATAAATCTTGAAACCTTTTTACTAATCCCTCTAATTTCATTTGTATATCCTAAATACAACTTTTCTTTAGCTCTAGTAATTGCAACATAAAAAAGCCTTCTCTCTTCTTCTATGTTATTTTCTTCTAAAGCATTAGCATGCGGAATGTTTTCTTCATTACAATTAATTACAAATACATTTTTAAATTCCATTCCCTTCACACCATGGATAGTACTTAGCGTAACCTTATTTTCATCTCTTAATGAATTCTTATTTTTTTTATCGTTTTTCTTTAACTCTTCTCCAATTTCATTAACATACGTTAAAAAACTAACAATATTAGTATGCTTTAGTGCTGCTAATTTAAACTCTTCTAGAACTGATTCTAATTCTTCCATAGGGATCTTCATCTTCTCAGAATATTCTACGAGATAATCATAATAGTGCAAATCATTAACAATAGTATTAATGGCATATTGCAGTGAAGTCTTATTGAAATTTTCAACATCTTTTTTTAATTCTTTTATTTTTTTTATTTGAAAGTTTGGCATTTCAAATTCATCTACTAAATAATCAAATAAATCTTCATCAATATATGCCCCTTTAATCTTCGCTAAAATTCTACCGCTTATGTATCTGAAAGGTTTATTAATAATCCTTAAAAAATCCTCTTTCGAATATGGATTAATTGAAAGTCTTAAATATGATAATAAATCTCTACAAATAAATTGGTCATAAAAATTATAACTTTTGTCTATTAATGCAAAAGGAATTTTTTTACTATACAAAACATCTATTAAACTCCTGCTTTCAATATTCGTCCTAAATAGTATTGCATAATTCTTATAATCATATTCACCGTCATTAACTTTCTTTTGAATCTCCTTACAAATATAATCAGCTTCACTATTCTCATTTATTACATTGAATACTTGTATATCATTACCATTATTATTGTTTTTATGCCAATCCATTCTCTTATTATTTCTTTTTACATTATTCTTTATTAAGAAATTAGCGCTATTAATTACCTTTTCAGGACATCTATAGTTTATAGTCAAATAATATTTATTACTATTAGAAAAAAGATTTTCAAAGTTAACCATATACTCAGGTTTTGACCCTCTAAAGCCGTAAATACACTGGTCTTCGTCCCCTACTGCAAATATTGAATTTTTTTCACTACTTAGTAACTTTAATATTTCAACTTGTATATCATCACAATCTTGAAACTCGTCAACTAAAATGTATCTAAAAAGTTTTCTATATTTTAAAAGTATATTTTTATTGTTTAAGAATAATTCTCTCACATTTATTTGTAAATCTTCGAAATCCAACAAATTCTTTTCTTTCTTATAATCTTCGTAAGCACTAAAACATTTAATAAATATATCCTTACTTATGTGTGCTTTATACATTTCAATATCTAAACTAGATTTTTTATATGAAGAAATATCATTCATAATAGTTCTAATTTCTTCATCAGTAGTTTCCTCTTTCACCTCTGAAAGTACACTTTTTATAACCTTATAACTTTCATAACTTTGTATAATATTTACTCTACCTATTTCTCTCTGTAAAATTTTATAGAATAAACCATGAAAAGTTCCAAAGAAAGGGGTTACCTCCCTTTTGTTGCTTTCTGAAAATCTTTTTTTCATATTCATAGCTGCAGCTTTCGTAAAAGTTATTACTATAATATTCCCTGGAGAAATTTTATAATTATCAGATTGCAAATTTGTTTTATAAATTGGTCCAAAATTGACTAAATAATCAACTCTATTTAATAACGTCGTTGTTTTTCCTGATCCAGGACAAGCAATAATGCATGAATTCAAATCACTTGATAAAACTGCTTTTATCTGCTTTTTGTTTAAATTCTTATATCTATTTTCAATTAATTTGTCTCTTTCATCATAGTATTCATCCCTTAAGTTTATTGTTTCCATTTTGTTCACTCTCCATATCAACTTGTATATTTTACCATATCATTTTCAGATTTTCAATATTTTATATCTTTATTATTATTTTTACAAATTTGATTTTAGTTTTGAAATTATTTTTTATTGTATTATTTACCTTAGCGTATTAAAATAAGTATATCAATTATAGTGTTTCCAACTCAACTATTAATTTATATATGCACAAAACTAGTTAATTTATCTAACTTTTGAACAAGTATAAATTAAGTTTCGTACTGGATACTATATATATCATTTTACATAGTAGAGGGGTTTCAAAAAAATGAATAATAAAAACTTTATTAAAAATGCAAGAAATTTAACTATGCTTGTTGATTTTTATGAACTAACTATGGCTAACGGATACTTAGATAATAACGTTGGGAATAAAATAGCATATTTTGATATGTTTTTCAGAAGAGTTCCTGACGGTGGTGGCTATTGCATAATGGCAGGAGTACAGCAACTTATTGAATATTTATCAAACCTTAGCTTTACTGAAGAAGATATTACATATTTAAAAAGTAAAAATTTATTTTCACAGAGTTTTTTAGACTATATTGCTAATTTTAAATTTGAGTGTGACGTTTGGGCTATACCTGAAGGTAATCCAGTATTTCCTGGTGAACCGCTAGTTTCAGTTAAAGGGCCCGTTATACAAGCCCAATTTATCGAAACAATGGTTCTGTTAACAATTAATCACCAGACTTTAATCGCAACTAAAGCAAATAGGATTTGCAAAGCAGCTAAAGGCAAACCTGTTATGGAATTTGGTTCTAGACGTGCTCAAGGTTATGATGGTGCTATTTATGGTTCAAGAGCCGCAATAATTGGAGGATGCTCCGCTACAGCCTGTACTATTGCAGATCAAATGTTTACTACTCCTGCAGTAGGTACTATGGCTCATAGTTGGATTCAATTATTCCATTCAGAATATGAATCTTTTAAATCTTGGGCTAAAACATATCCCGATAATTGTACATTATTAGTAGATACTTATAACGTACTAAAATCAGGAGTTCCAAATGCTATTAGAGTTTTTGATGAAATATTAAAACCTCTAGGTGTTAGACCAAAAGGAATTAGAATTGATAGTGGAGATATTACTTATCTTACTAAAAAATGTAGAGATATGCTTGATAAAGCAGGTTATGAAGATGTAAAAATAGTTATTTCAAATTCCTTAGATGAGCATATAATAGCTAATGTATTAAGTCATGGTGCTAAAGTAGATTCTTTCGGAGTAGGCGAAAGATTAATTACTGCAAAATCAGAACCTGTTTTTGGTGGTGTATATAAATTAGTAGCTATTGAGGATGAATCTGGAAATATACTTCCAAAAATTAAAATAAGTGAAAATGCAGAAAAAATTACAAATCCAGGTTTCAAAAAGATTTATAGACTATTCGATAAAGATACCGATAAAGCTATTGCAGATTTAATCACTTTAAATAATGAAGAAATTGATGATTCAAAACCTTTAGAAATATTTAATCCAGTTCATACATGGAAAAAGAAAAAGCTTACTAACTATTATGCTAAAAATCTTCATGTTAAAATATTTGAAAACGGAAAATCAGTTTATAATAGCCCTAGAGTTCTTGATATACAGGCTTTTGCTAAAACTGAAGTTGAAAAACTATGGGATGAAGTTATAAGATTTGAAAATCCACATAATTACTACATAGACCTTTCAGAAGATTTGTGGAACCTAAAACATAGTATGCTTAATAAATATAGCGAGATATACTAATAAGGGCAATGCACAATGCACAATTTACAATGCACAATCAAGGATGATTTTCTTCCCCTTGGTCAGAAAATCTTTAATTTAATCTAAGAGAGCCTAATGTCCTTCAGACATTAGGCTCTCTTAATCTGTTAATCTGTTAATCTCTTAATCTTTTGGTCTTTTGATAAATTAAAGAAATTTTTTAGCTCCGCTAAAAAATTTCATCCTAAATTGTGCATTGTGCATTATGCATTGTGCATTCGAATTTAAATTGTGCATTGTGCATTTGAATTTAAACGTGCATTGAATTTAATTCATCTTCATTAACTTGTCTAGATAAACCAAATCTTTATAAGTAATATCCTCATCATTATTAAATTTATAAAAATAATTTTTTTTGGATAACTCTAAAAAAGGACAACATACTTTATTTCCTTCAATCTCATAAAATGGACATGTTGAAAAACACTGAACTTTTTCTTTTGAATTAGTTAAAAATGGACATATCAACTCAAATCATGCTCCTTTCAAATTATGCTAATAAAAAAACTACTAACCTAATTATATTACATATTATTCCATTTTTAAATACCTATGTTATACTTTTTATTATTTTTTTACCAGAAAATATTTTTTTGTTTTTAGGGGAATACTAACTAGGAATGTTTGACTTAGGAGTGATATTATGTTCGTTACTAGTATTTCAATCTCTTATCTTTTCTTGGGAGTCTTTATTATTTCACTCGGTTTTTCACTTTATTTTAAAATTTTAGTAATCAACACAAAACCGGGCAATTTAAGAAGAGAAAAAATCATTGGAAGTATGAAAGACCCTATTACATGGCGCAAAAAAAACAACTATATGTCCTACTTGTCTATCTTTTGGTCTGCAATTTCATTAGGTCTGTTTATATATTTCAAATATTTTTATAAAGCTGGATTAGTTAATTTAATCTATATCTTTATATATATTGGAATTGTTACAATCTCTATTCTTTTTTTAGGTAAAGTACACAAGAATAAATCTAAATACTAATAAAAAGCAGCAGAGCTGGTTCACTAGGGAACCTTAAGGTTACTTTGACGACACTACGTGTCTGAGCACCCTCCTGAAAGAAGCGGAGAATACTTCCTAAACTGTACCCTTTGTCAAGTACAATAAAAAAAAAGACTATGCAGTATTAAGAAGATGATTTCTGTATTGAACAGGAGTCATTTTCTTTAAATTCCA